>DQSX01000070.1 GCA_015663065.1 Sulfurovum sp. | reverse complement strand
GTAAAATTTTATCATCCGGCGATAAATAGGATGAGAGCGTTTAAAATTCCGTGTCAGTCTGATAAAATACTATCAAGGACTGACAATGAACGAAGAATACGAATTTGATTTCGATGAGATACTCAACGAATTTAGAAGTGGTAAAAAACTTACAGGCAAAGGCGGACAGATCACTGTGTCACCACAGGCACTGACCCCGCTTGTGTGATCTCTATATGTCTTCCTTTTACATTTACGATGTCTCCGTCAAGTTCCAGCATATTGTAATCATTGTCAAGGTCTATAGTGATCTTGGACGGCACTTCACCGTAAAAAGAGCCAAGTTTTTTAATGAAGCGTGCAGGAGTGAAAATGAAGAATCTTGTTTTGCTCATGAGCATAAAAGGGGTCATAATGAGGTGAACGGGGAAGAGAAAGAGAAGAGCAAGAATGTATTTGAGTATGCCGTGTTTTAAGCAGCCAAAACGCAAAGTTTCAGACAGAGCAATATGCTGCAGATCACCCATGTTTCCTGCAGAAAAGAGGAAAAGCTCTTCATTGAGTCTGAAAAGGTGGTGTTTTTGCATTTTTGGCGTCTCCCCTTTAGCAAGCAGGTCTAAGACTTTTTCTATTTTAGGTGCAGCGTGTATCTTTGCAACGACATTAAAAGAACCGGTAGGATTGAGTATAAAAGTAGGTATATCCGTTAAGGTGTGTAATTGATTGAGTACTCTTCTGATCGTACCGTCACCCCCATTGATGATAATGTATTTATAAGACTCTATGTCCTGCTGTTCACTCAAAGCAGAAGTCTCTATGGAGGTGATATGTAAGCCCTCATGATGTAACGTTTTCCCAATAGAAAGAATAGACATTAAGATCCTTATGTTTATTAGCTATAATTATAGCCATGAAACTTGAAAATGAAGATGCGCTCAATCATTATATTATTTGCCAACAATGTTATACACTCAATGAAGAGTTACCCATAGAAGATGGAAGTAAGGCATGCTGTGCAGAGTGTGGGGAAATACTCTACCGTTATGACTCTAAACTTATCGACCATGCACTCTCCTGGAGCATTACAGGGCTCATCTTTTTTGCACTTGCCAATGCATTCCCTCTTGTAATGATAGATTTGCTTGGATCTGAACAGTTCATTACCATACCCAAAACGATAGCGTCTCTCTTTGCCAATGGTTTTTACATCGTAGGCTTTCTCTGTCTTTTTCTTATATTTATATTCCCCCTGATGATACTACTAATAAATATTGTACTCTTCACACTCTTGAAGACCGGGCGCGGTGAAGATCTCACTAAAGAGTTACTGATCCTTCTTTCACGCATAACACCATGGAGTATGGCGGACATCTTTTTTATCAGTATTCTGGTTGCACTGGTCAAGCTCATTGCTTTTGGGCAGATACATATTGGTATCTCCTTTTGGGCACTGATGGCATTTGTATTAATAGATCTCTACATTACAAAAAGTATACGTATACCCGAAATATGGATGTTGCGAAAAAAGATCTTTCCCAAAGAAGCTGCAGCATGATAGAAATAGATGAAGACAAACTGATACGCTGTCCTGTCTGTGATGCAGTGAACATCGATAAAGGCAAAAAGAACAGCTGCCGCCGTTGTGGCTCTGCCATTTACCATCATAAAAAATTCTCAACAGAAAAAAGCTGGGCTTACCTCATAACGGCATTGATCGCGTATATTCCTGCAAACCTTTACCCAATGCTTGTAACCTCTGCATTCGGGAGTCGGGAAGGCAGTACTATTTTGGGCGGTGTGGTACTCTTATGGGAGATGGGATCCTACCCTGTAGCAGTTATTATCTTTATTGCATCCATAATGATCCCTATTTCAAAATTCCTCATTTTGTTTTATTTGTTAATCTCAGTAAAATACCCTTTGGGAAAAGATAAGAAAGTAAACAAACATAAATTGTACTACTTTACTGAAGTGATCGGACCATGGTCTATGATAGATGTATTTGTTGTCGCGATACTTGCGGCACTCATACACCTCTCAAGTGTCGAGATTTTGGCAGGTACAGCAGCCACAGCCTTTGCCATTTCAGTCTTTTTTACTCTCTTGGCAGCACATGCCTTTGATGAAACATTAATTAAGGAAAATAGATAAATGTCACAACAGATACCGGAAATTAGACAATCAAGTAAATTTAATTTTATTACTTCTATTTGGATCGTACCTTTTATAGCACTCATTATTGCCGGCTGGCTTGCTTATCAGTTTTTTGCAGACCGCGGACCGGAGATACGGGTTGTATTTCCGGTTAATGAAGGTTTGGTTGCGGGACAGTCTGTGGTTAAATTTAGAAATGTACCTGTAGGGAAAGTAACCGCTATTCATATAGAAGATAATGCTAAAGGTGTTATTGTAGTTATACGTATGAATACTAAAAGGTCTATACCTTATTTGACTGAAAAAGCCAGATTTTGGATCGTGAAACCTGAAGTTGGTCTGGGTGGTATCAGTGGTTTGGATACTTTGATCTCCGGAACGTATATCAATATATATTCTGAAGAGGGTGGCAAAGAAGTTAGAGATGAATTTGTCGGTTTAAGTCAGCCCTACCGTGATACGATGAAGGGAGAGTATTTTCATCTGGTCTCCTTTGATGATAAAAATATAGCTGTAGGTATGCCGGTCTATTACAAAAATATAAAAGTAGGACAGGTGGAGTATCTCTATCTGGGGCTGAACAACAAAAGTCTTGAGACCATTATATATATTGATAAACAGTATGCCCACTTAGTCCATGATGATTCAAAATTTTGGATAAAAAGTACGTTCAATGTGGATTTCACTAAGGGAAATATAGATGTTAATGTGGCTCCTCTGAACTTCATGCTTCAGGGAGGAATTGTATTCTCCTCTCCGGGGAAAGACTCCAACGACTCTGTCGCTAACGACAGGGTCTTTGTCATCTATAGCAGTAAAACCAAAGCCCAAAGCAAGACCATTGGTTCTACACCAAAAAAGATCAGAAATTTTAAACTCTTTACAGAGGAAGCAAGTGCAAACCTTAGGGTATCTGCCCCTGTGCGATTTTTCGGATACGATATAGGATGGGTAAGCAAGGTCGAACATAACTACAACAAAACCTTGCATAAAATGTCTACTGAGATTTGTATTGCTCTTGATACTTCTGTTTTCGAAGACAAAAATGATAAAAATACAAGTGGTGAAGAAAACCTCTATCAGGCAGTCAGGAAAGGTTTACGTGCCAGACTTGATACCCTGGATATTATCTCAGGGATGCTTTATGTCAATCTTTATTTCGATAAGGAAGATGAAAATGTCACTATAGTAACAAAGGGTAAACACAAGATTCTCCCAATGTCAAATGAAGGTTCTGCCAGTATGATGGGTTCTTTGAGCAAAATGATGGACAAGTTGAGTAAACTGCCTCTTGAGAAACTTGTAAACTCTGTCGATAAAGTCATTAATGAAGCTTCTGAGCCAATTGCCAATGCAAATGAGCTTCTGAAAGAGTTGAAGAAGTCTGCCGCGGATCTTAATGAGATGACACGTAAAAAAACATTTAAAACCATGCCTGATGAAGTCAATAAAACGATCAAAGAGCTCACACGTACACTTAAAAGTACGCGAAAGGTCATTGATGGTTACGGTAAGGGTTCTATGATGAACGAACAACTTACTTACACATTGGAGATCCTGACCAAAACATCCAAAGAGATGGAAGTATTCCTAAGAATGCTCAACCGTAAACCAAATTCACTAATATTCGGAGATTAAGAATGAAAAAAATCAACATATTTTTGACCCTCGCGGCATTGTTCCTGCTTAATGGCTGTGTGGGAAGTTCAAACTATTATGTGCTTTCCGTAGCATCACAACCAAGCACTGTCTATGCACATAAGAACAGAGTGATTGGTGTTGAGAAGGTCACCATACCAGCGTATTTGTATAAGCGTCAGATTGCCATTGCCAAATCTCCCAGTCAGATCGATTTTATAACTGGTTCAGAGTGGGGTGAAGACCTTGATGAAGGTTTAACACACAGACTCATCTCTTTTCTTCAAAAAAAGTTCAGACAGCCAAGAGTCTACGCTTACCCGTGGCATACAGACACTCTTCCCAGCAGAAGGGTTAAAGTACAGATCACACGTTTCATAGCATACGGTGACAGGGTCTATCTGGATGCCAACTGGGAAGTGAAAAGTCTTTCTACTGGAAGAAGCAGATCTAGTCTATTTAATACTTCTGTAGCCACGAAATCAGGAGATGCAGCCAGTATTGTAGCTTCGATGGATGCAGCATTCAGACAACTCGAAGAGTCCATTGCAAACGGGCTTAAGTCTTTTTAGACTTAGGCATCTATCTCTGTAATTATATTTTGTATAGCGTTATCGTTGATTCTAGGTTAAAACTCAAACCCTCCGCCTTTTCCTTTGCTCATGCTCTCATAGACAGCTTTGATGTAACTGTCACGTATGTCACAGTTGAGTAGTTTTTCACACTTCAGACAGGAGTTTACTCCCTGTTCTTTTTGACATGCTTCCAGTGCCTCTTTTTTATGTGTTAATGCGATCTTCCATTCGTCAAGGACAAGTTCAGACATTAATGCTTCACTCCGTAAGCCTCTTTCATCGCTTCTATCTCATAATTTGATCCAAAAAAGCAGGGGCTTGTGTCATGCGGGTGGGAAGGTACAAGCTCCATGAGTCTCAGCCCTTTGTTGTTCAGGGCTTGACCGCCTGCCTGCTCATACATGAAAGCAAAAGGGATCACTTCAAAGAGCTGTCTGAGTTTACCGTTTGGTACATCGGATGTGCCGGGGTAAGAGAATATTCCCCCGCCTTTGAGCAGGATCTGGTGCAGGTCAGGAACCATACCTCCGGAGTAGCGAAGTCTGTAACCCTCAGCAAAAAGATCATCAATAAAGGTTTTATGGTAATCACACCAGTGCTGCTGTGTGCCTCCCGGTGCATTGAGTTTCCCTTTTTCATTTAAAGTGACTTCTCTAATAAAATTGAACAAACCCTCCTGTGCTCTGTAGAGTTTTGGTCTTTCATCTTTAAGGGCTGTCATCAGCTCTATTCTCGGTCCATAGACCACATAGGCAGAAGCTACAAGATTTTCTCCTTTAGGTTCTCCTTCATAGATGCCGAAGATGGACCCTACGGAGAGATTGACATCTGCGAGAGAGGAACCGTCAAGAGGATCATAACAGATAGTGTATTTCCCTTCTTTGTGCAAAGAGAGGACACCTTCTTTCTCTTCAGATATAAGGTCTTTGACCAATGAGACATCTTTAAATGCTTCTTCAATGATGTAGTCACTCTTTACATCCAGTTTGAGCTGCTCTTCACCTGAAGAGTTTGAAGAGTCAGAATATCCCAAGTCTTCAGTTTTGATGGCAAAGTCAATTTTGATAGCGATCTCTTTGATAGTGTTGAAAATAGTTTGCATGGTTGTAAGTCCTTATTTATATCTCTCTGGCATGGGTATTGATCCATGCAATGATCTCTTTGTCGTTGTTCAAATTTAAAATGTCAATATTGTCAGGTATCTTGTATTGGCTAAGATTAACAGTCTCATCTACAGCGATCGCTTCGGAACATGAAAAGTAACTCTCATCGATCTCATTTCTAAAGATCGCGATACGCGGCAGAGGCAGTGTTTTTAAACCCTCTACAAGGAGTATGTCAAAATCACTGATCATGGCTACAATCTCATCCAGTGTTTTTTCTCTTTGTGAAAAGTAGGTGGTACGGGTAGGTGAAGTGACAACCACTTCAGCACCGGTTTTTGTGAATTTATCGCTGTCTTTGCCTGCTACATCAAACACAGCTTTATCTTTTGGATCATTCTTGATGATCGCTACTTTTTGTGTCTGTATCAGTATTTTGGAAACTTTTTCAACAAGTGTTGTTTTCCCGCTTCCTGAAGGACCGGTAAAAGCTACGGCAACTCTATTGTTCACGTGTAAAACCTTTGTATTTATCTTTGGGATTATACATCAACCTTTATTGAAACTATGTTAAAATCTTTACAATAATGCAGAGGAGGGGATGTCATGCGTGATTTACTGTTTGGGATAACGGCTCTCTCTCTACTGTTTGGGTGCAGTGCTAAGGATGAAGATCAATTTTTAAAAACATATGAAAAAAACAAAGCCTATCATATTGAGTTGCAAAAAACGGAAAAGACCACACTCAAAGAGGGTAGGAGTACCAAAGCACTTTTGACCGCTACTTATCTTTTTAGAGAAACAGAAGACCTTAACGATACACGGGATGAAAAATTTATAGTAGGGCTTTACCTGGATGATGATGAAGGCTCTTTTGAGAGTGGTGATTACAATCTGACTTTAAATGCGCAAAGTCCAAAATCTGTAAAAGCCTTGGCACAAAATGATATACGTTTAAAAAAGATTTCACTTGCTTCCGAATGGACACAGTTTTACCTCTTTACTTTTCCCCATACCAATAGTAAAAGTTTTAAGTTGATCTTTGAGAGTAAAGTGTATGGAAAAGGGGAGTTGCACTTTGCCAAAGTGCCAAAGTATGTGTTGACAAAAACACCGTTCTAAACAGAGTTATCTGAAACGATCTGTTTTGGAAGGGTCTGTCAGTGTTTTCATATATGGCAGAAGGCGTGTAGGTTTTCCCAGCTTGTTCAGGTAGATCACATAGTTGGTAAGCACTTTTTTCCCATACTCTCTGGCCTCAACATTGGTCATTTTTTCCATGCTCAGGTAAGGCTCAAAGTTACCTTTTCTAAAATAATTTTTCTTACGTATAAGTCTTTTTGTAAAACCGATCCCTCCATTGTATGCATACGCAACGAAAAGAGGGTGGAAGAGCCATTTGTCCAGGTAGTCAAGATGAAAATCTGCATACTCTATGGCTTTAATGGGATTGAAGATGTCATCATAGTCTATACGTTCACCTTTCTCTTTTGCTACATGATCAATGAGAAAGGGCATAAACTGCATCATACCCAAAGCAAAAGAGCGAGAGACGGAAGCAGGTACGAAACGGCTCTCCTGTCTGGCTATAGCATAAATCATCGCCTGACGTTCTTTTGAAAACTTTTTCATGGTAGAGCGGTAAGGGAAAGGGAAATAAGATTTTTTGTAGTTACAGGCTTTTGCTTTTAGGTAAGTATGCATACCGATGGTTGCTTTTGATTCACACATCTCTGCGAGATCTTCAAGGTCGGTCGAGGGGAGATGCATTTTTGCTTTTACTTTTGCCCAGTGTATAGGATTGGTCTCATCAATATAGAAAACGGAATTTTTTTTGACAGTGGGCGTGACAATGGAACGCGGGTATTTGCTGTTGGTAATGTCCGCTGCCAGCAGGGTATAGATGTTTATATGGTAACTTTGGCGAAGTTTATTCAAGTAACTCTTTTTGCCGGTGACCTTGTAGAGCCAAAAAAGAGACTTGTCTTTTTCCCAGCGATCAACGTATTGTCTGTATGCAGCATTAAAATGCTGTGCTGCTTTTCCCAATTTGTTCGCTTCAACCATCTTGATACCGTATTGAAATGATTTGTTTCCATTGGACCTTGCTTTCCAGTCAGTCTTACTTCTTGTCGCTGCAGGTTTTCTTTTAGGGATGGAAGCCTTCAGCCCGGTTTTCTTTTTGTAAGCAACTTTGAGTTTTTTGTTCAGGTATTTGGCATCTCTTATGATGGCCATGGCCTCTGATTTTGTGGTACGCTTCTGCTTTAAAAAGCGCCAGATATAATAGTCTTTCTCCACACTCAAAGGCATTTTTCTTATTTCACCGTAGGAAAAAGTTTTTGCATGGAGTGAAGTGTTTGCCAAAATGATCAGCAGACAGAGCAGCAGTAGTTTTTTGATCATCTCTTAACCCAGCAGTGCACGCATCATAAAGGTATCAAGGAATTGCAGTCCCAAAATAATGACAAGCGGTGTCAGATCCAGACCTCCCTGAATTAAAAAAGGCATTTTTCTGCGCAATACAGCATAGACAGGTTCAGTTAAACGATAGAGTATCTGTACAATAGGGTTGTTTGGGTCAGGTCTTACAAAAGACAAAAGTGCTGAAATAATGACGATCCAGATATAGACTGTCATTACAGTATGTAAAAGTTGTACGAGTGAATAGATTAGGGCATTCATGATGCGATCTCCAATAAATAAGGTTTAATAAGCGGATAGATCTCGCTTAGTGCAGGCCCTTGACGGGCACCTGTAAGAAGTAGTCTGAGTGCTTCTGTGAAGTTTTTTTCTTCAAGTCCACTCTCTTTCATCAGGGTTGATCTGAATTCCTCAAAAGAGTCTATCATAGGCAGCTCCCAGATGATCTTTTCCAAAACACGCATCTGCTCTCCCCACTCACTCTCAAACGCTTTTGGCGCAAAGAAAGGTTTGATCTTGCTTGCAAGTTCATTGATGGTAGAGGCTTCGTCCAGGTAGAGTTTGGCAAGTTTTCCTATGTCGGCATCAGCAAAACCAAAGAGAGTAGAGAGCGTTTTGTCATCCATCATTTTCAAATGTGCTTTGTTGATGAAACGTAGTTTCTCTATGTCAAAGGTGACAGCGGACTTTGAAATGTTTTCAAGTTTGAACCAGGAGAGTGCTTCTGGCATAGTAAAGATCTCTTCAGGGGCGTCAGAACCAAGCAGTATCAAGTAGTTGGCAATGGCATCGGGTATAAAACCCTGCGCAAAAAGCCACTTGACAGAACCAGCATCATCATCCAGCTGCAGTTTTTCTCCCTCTGCATTCAGAATGAGGGGAAGATGCGCATACTGACACTCCTCTTCATAGCCCATGAGTTGTTTCATGTATATCTGTTTTGCTGTCTCATGACACTGCGCTTCAGTGTTTATGATAAGCGTTGCACCGGAGATCATATCGTCACAGGCAGAAGCAAAGTCATGGCTTGGAATACGCCCATCTCCCAATATGACCAAAGCGTCCATCTCTTCAGCCGGCGTTACGATCTCCCCCAAGATAAGATCATGATAGACAATGTCCTCTTGAGGCTTTTTTAAACATATAATGGCAGGATCTTCTTTGTTTACAAATGCCTTTTTCTCTTCAAGCAGACGAATAGCAAGTGTTTGGTGCATGTGCAGATGTTCACTTTGGTGAAAGACAGAGGCATGTGGCAGGGCAAATTTTTCCAGGATCTGCAGGATCTCTGTATCTTTACCCTCGATGTTGCGTGCTTTGTCTCCATCTTCTATACGCACAGTAAAGTGTACATTTTTCTGTTTGGCGACCATATAGTTGAAAATGGCCAAACGTAAGCTTGCAATATGCATATCAGCGGTTGGTGAGGGGGCAAACCTTAACATCTCTCAGGCTCCGGTATGTGTTCATTTAGCTTTTTTGCAACAAGTTCATTAACCACTTTGGGGTTTGCTTTTCCCCCTGTGTTTTTAAGAACCTGCCCGACAAAGAAGCCCAACAGTTTTGTATTTCCTGCTAAGAACTTAGCGACATTGTCCGGATTTTTGGCAATGACTTCATCAATAATAGGTGCTATTTTAACAGGGTCACTTATCTGTATAAGCCCTTTAGATTCTACTATTTGTTTTGGATCTTCGCCTGAGATGACCATCTCTTCAAAAACCCGTTTCGCAATTTTACTTGAGATCGTCTCATCATCGATCATTTCTGCAAGTTGGGCTATCTGTGCTGCTGAGAATTGAAGTGCAGCTACCTGGTTCTCTTTTAACTCTCTGGCTACCTCATTACTTACAATGTTCGCAATGGTGACCGGGCTGTGATTTGCACGGAGAGCCTCGTCATAAAAAGTGGACAGTTGTGCATCACGCGCCAGTGTATTGGCCACTTCAGGGTTTAGTTCAAGCTCTGCAGTATATCTGTCAAAGTGTGCCTGTTCCTGCGCACTCATCGCTGCCACCTCACCGTCTATTTGCACTTTTTTAGCTTGAGGTTTCGCTGTTTCACTTCTCTTTTTCTTCTTTTTCCCCCAAGAGTCTTTAAGCCCGACAATTTTATTGAACACAGGCGTTTCCTCACTGTAGTCAACAGGATCTGCATAAAAATACCCCTGTCTTTCAAACTGGAATCTCTCATCAGGTTTCTGCGTAATCACCGAAGGCTCAATAAGCGCATTTTTGATGATCTTTAAAGAGTCAGGATTAACATCTTCCAGCCCTTCGGGTGTTTCTTCCTTAAAGAGTCTGTCATACAGCCTTACTTCAACCCTCTTGGCTTCTGCAGCACTGACCCAGTGAATAGCACTCTTTACTTTGATGCCGGAGCTGTCTGAGCCACTTTTTGACTCTGGGTGGTAGTGTACTTTTATCTCTACTATCTCTCCCTGCGCATCTTTAATGACTTCTTTACAGCTAATAATATAGCCGTGTTTAAGTCTTACCGGTTGCTCCGGTGTAAGACGGAAGTAGCCTTTTGGAGGGTTCTCGTTAAAGTCATCTCTCTCTATGTAGATCTCTTTGGAGAAAGGAAGTTTTCTTGTCCCCTCTTTAGGAACATCTTCAGGGTAGTATGAGGCATCAAGTATTTCAGAACCCTCATAATTTTCAATCGTTATTTTAAGTGGGTCAAGCACACACATCACACGCGGTACTTTTGTATTGAGGTCATCTCTTATGCAAAACTCAAGCTGTGCAACATCCACCATGGAGTTTGCTTTGGCTATACCTATCTGATCGCAGAAAGTTAAAATAGACTCTGGTGTATAACCTCTTCTTTTGTATCCGGCAATGGTAGGTAAACGAGGGTCATCCCATCCTGATACCTGTCCGCTCTCAACCAACTCTAAAAGTTTTCTTTTACTCATTACCGTGTAGTTAATACCCAGTCTTGCAAACTCATACTGATAAGGGCGTGGCGGTTCAAGATCCAGCGTGTCGAGTACCCAGTCATAAATATCACGGTTGTTTTCAAACTCCAGTGTACAGAGTGAGTGAGAGATGCCTTCAATGTAGTCAGAGAGACAGTGTGCAAAGTCATACATCGGGTAAATAGACCATGTATCTCCTGCTCTAAAGTGATGGGCATGTCTGATACGGTAGAGAAGTGGATCTCTCATTTTCATATTGGCAGCAGACATATCGATCTTGGCACGAAGTACGTGTGATCCGTCTTTAAACTCACCATTTTTCATTCTCTCAAAAAGATCCAGGTTCTCTTCAACAGAACGCTCTGCAAATATACTGCGTTTTCCAGCTTCTGTTACTGTACCACGGTGTGCTCTCATCTCCTCTTCATTCAGAGAGTCAACGTAGGCTTTTCCCATTTTAATGAGTTTTACAGCATAGTCATAGAGTTTAGGGAAATAATCAGAGGTGAAATAGACCCTCTCTCCCCAGTCAAAGCCAAGCCAATCTACAGCATCTTTAAGCGCTTCAACATATTTGGTATCTTCTGTAGTAGGGTTGGTATCATCCATTCTGAGGTTACAGTGACCGTGATAGTCACGGGCAATACCAAAGTTTATAGCAATAGATTTAGCATGTCCAATGTGCGGGAAACCATTTGGTTCCGGAGGAAATCGTGTCACGATCTCTCTATACTTGCCTGACTTCAAATCCTCTTCAACGATACTACGTAAAAAATCTTTACTCTCGCTCATCCATTAAACCCTTTTGATCTTGCAATTTTATAAGAGTTGTATTTTATCTAGTTAGGCTTACTTTACCCTAAATAAGAATCCAAAGTAAATGCCATATCTTCATCAAGGTCAAGGTTGTTTCTCATCCATTTGATGTAGCCGATATCTTCATGGGAGACCTCTTCAATATCCCGACCTTTGTATTTCCCGAATTTGAAGGTTTTCATGAGGACAGGTGTTTGTGTGAGTTCTGCCATTTTTTGCATAGGGTTTACACCGGGGAACTGTGTCTGTGTCAGCTGCACAAGTTTTGAAAGCAGGAGTTTCATGACCAGTACATCACCAATGGCATCATGGGCTTTAATGGTAATGCCCATCTTGTGTGCTTCAGCCTGTTCTGTTTTGTAGAGTTCAAGACTGTAACGTAAGTATTGCAGCCTGTGGTAAGGGCTGTCCGGCAGTAAGTGTTTGGCACATCTTACGGTATCTATGAGTGTGTAGTTATTTGTAAATCCCTCTTTTTCAAGCATACCAAGGTCAAAGTTGATGTTATGGGCTATGAGGTAGTTCTCTTTTTGGTTTAATTCCACAACTTTTTTTGCAAAAGCAGTCTCTGCATAAGTTGGTTGGTTCTCTATCACATCAGGTGTAATGTTATGCACTTCCATCGCTTCTATTTTAATGGGCTCAGATGTGGAACAGAGTTCATCAAAGAGTTCAATATTCTCTTTGGAGTGTACGATCATCGCACCTATCTGTATGATGCGGTCTTGTTCCTGGTTTCCTGTAGTCTCAGTGTCAAATAGTACATATACCGCCATGTTTTTCCTTAAAATTTATTGCAGAATAGTATCTAATTTCTACTAACATTCCAAACTCTCAATGACAAATGGTATAATAATCGAAAATTAATTGAAAATGGAATAAAAATGTCAATGGATGCACAACTGATAGAGCATATGATGAACCCAAAGAATTACGGTACTTTGGAAGGTGCAGATGCTCAGGGTATAGGCAAAAACCCTGAAAATGGTGAAAAGGTCGCGATCTACATTCGTGTAGGAAAAGATGAAACAGATCCCTATATTGAAGATATAAAATTTCAGGCTATTGGCTGTACTACCACTGTAG
>DQSX01000191.1 GCA_015663065.1 Sulfurovum sp. | reverse complement strand
TATAAATCCTTTATGGTGAAAGATTTCATATGGTATCAAGCTATTGCTTTTAGTTTAGTTGAACTGGTATAACGTGGTGAAACTGGACAGATAGCGATAAGATATACCCCGGCACCTGCAATGACCAAAAGTATGATATTCCCAAAACTCATAATATTTCTCCTCCAGTTGGATTTTTTTATTATAGCACGTTATACTTTCCTAAAAAAAGAGTTAATATGGCATACGATCTAAAAAAGAAGCTGGTCATTGCGATCTCCTCCAGAGCACTTTTTGACCTTGAAGAGGAGAATCGGCTTTTTGAGAAAAAAGGTCTGGAGAAATACTACAGGTATCAGATCAAGAATGAGAACAAACTGCTTAAGCGCGGTGCTGCTTTTGATTTTGTAAAAAATATTCTGCGTATCAACAAACACTTTGATGACAAGCTAATTGAAGTGATTGTGCTTTCCAGAAACAATGCAGCAACAGGACTGCGTATAAAAAACTCCATTGACAAGTATGGACTTGATATTGACAGAGCAGGTTGGACTGCAGGGACATTGATCTCCAATTATCTAAAAGCTTTTGATGTGGATCTTTTTCTTTCTGCACATGAAGAGGATGTACAGGAGGCCATCAATGTTGGTATCGCTGCGGCACGTATTATCCCCAATAAGTACAAGAAGAAGGGAAAACGCAAAGATGTCCGTATCGCTTTTGACGGAGATGCAGTGCTCTTTTCGGATGAGTCTGAGAAGATATATAAGAAGCATGGACTTGAAGCCTTTTTAAAACATGAAAAAGAAAATGCCAAAAAACCTCTGCCAAAAGGTCCTTTTGCAAAGTTGCTGAAGGTGATCTCCCGTATTCAGACAGAATTTCCTATGGAACAGGCTCCTATTAAGACATCACTGATCACAGCAAGGAACTTTTCTACGTTCGAGAGGGTCATACGTACTTTCGATGCCTGGGGTGTTCGTATAGATGAAGCTTTTTTTCTTGGAGGCATAGAAAAACGCCGTGTGGTAAAATCATTCAAAGCCGATATCTTTTTTGATGACCAGGATGTGCATCTTGACAAGACAAGCAAGAAGACTCCTTCTGCGAAAGTTCCATACAAATCTTAAATAATAATTGTTATTTATAATATATCATTAATATCTATCTGATATTATTGAATAATCATTCATGAAAGGCAGTATTATGTTAAATATCACTTTGGATAGAGAGAAAGCGATCGTTACACTGGAACCCGAAGATATATTAAGCAAAGAGGATTTTGATATTGCAGTGAAGATCATTGACTCTTTTGTCGCAGAACATGGCAAATTGACCGGTTTGATCATCGCATCGGAATCTTTTTCCATACAAAAGACATTTTCTGCACTGGTCAAACATCTTGTTTTTATTAAAAAATATCATAAGAAGCTCAAACGTCTGGCAGTTGTAACAGACTCTGACACAGAGGAGTTCGCTGAAAACATCATCTCACATTTTATCAATGCGGAGGTCAGGCATTTTCCTTTTGAAAAGCGAAAAGAGGCAAGAGAGTGGATACTTCAAAGAAGAAAACATACTTGAGTTTTATTATCAGGTAGTCTTCGGATGTGCTAAACGGCTCTGGCTGACACAGTATATCGATACCCGTACTGCTTTATTTCTACACTGAAACCGTATTTTTCCAAAACTACTTTGATCTCTTCGGGTTTAAAAAAGTTGCCGGGTTCCCCAAGAAAGAGCTCGCCTTTTCGTATGATGTTCCCTATCCATTCTGTCGGATCAAAGTCATAAATGTAAAGCCGCCCGTCAGGACGAAGAACACGGCGTATTTCCTGTATGGCCTTTTCGACATCATTTAGATGATGCAGTGTCTCACCAAGCAGTATGGCATCAAAAAGAGTGCTTTCAAACGGGAGAGCTTCAGCATATGCTTCATGGGTCTTAACATACGAAGGTGCATATTTCAACATGCCTCTGGCAGGATCAAGAGCTTCAAGCTGAAGATCTTCACGGCATCGTGCAGAAAACTCACATAAAATACCTGTACCGCTTCCTATGTCAAGTACTTTTGCCCCTTTCTTCAGCGGTTGAAGAAAATCACAAAGTGACTGACGTATATAGGTGGGATAGATCATTGGAGCGAATGCTTTAAAGATCCAGCCGAGTCTATTGAAAGGGATCATTTATATCCTTCTGGTAATGTATGACTTTCATTATTGTAACACAGTGCTGTTAGCTCTGTGTGTACTCTATTGCTCTCTCTTTTTATAGAATGCTGTTCTGAATGCTTCAAATCTCTCTTCCAAAACAGCCTCTCTCATCTGTTTCATCAGATGTAGATAGTAGTATAGGTTATGTATGGTTGCCAGCCTGAAGTAGGTGATCTCTCTTGCTCTAAAAAGGTGTCTGAGATAAGATCGCGAGTAGGTTTGGCAGACCATACAGTTACATTCGGGGTCAATAGGTTCCGTGTCGGTCGTATAGCATGCTTTTTTGATGTTTACCTTGCCGAAACTGGTAAAGAGTGTACCGTTACGTGCATTTCTTGTCGGCATGACACAGTCGAACATATCGACTCCCCGGTAGACATTCT
>DQSX01000030.1 GCA_015663065.1 Sulfurovum sp. | reverse complement strand
CTAATATGATTTAAAGATAATAAGGATATAAAATGAATAGAAGAGAAGCAATAAAAGTTGCCGGTGTGGCAGCAATGATGGTAGCCGTAAGTGCAGAAGCAAAAATGGCCGTAGAGCATATGAATCGTATGGAGATGAAACCAAAAGATCCGGCTAAGTTGGACAAAGGTGAACTAAAACATACACCACTTATTACCGTCAAAGGGAAAGATGCCAAAGGATATACTTTTGTAGAGATCACCATAGGTCAAGGCGGGATCATGCACCCAAGTACAGCTGATCACTGGATCGACTTCATCGAGCTGTATGCCAATGGTAAACTGGTAGGGAAAAGTACACTTGAGCCGGAAATTTCAAGAGGTGCAGCTTCGTTTTCAGTCAAACTTGACTCAGTCAAAGAACTTAAAGCAAGAGCAGGATGTAACCTCCATGGTATCTGGACAAGTACAGTTAAAGTATAAAACTTTTTTACATTCACTTTGATGCTGCATATTTGGCAGCATCAACAACCCTCTTAACTATTTACTCAAACTCAGACAGATCATCATCTAAATGAAAATGTTTGTCTTCCAAACAAGCCCAGAATGAGTTCCCTTTGAGATCATCTTTACGTTTTTCGACCACTGTTGTCTCTATGATCTGCAAGTATTTATCGTAGACCGTTTCTCTTTCGTGTTTCAGTGGTGTATCACATAAACAGCTCTCATACCATTCAAGTGTGTCATTGCTTGTCAACACAGCTTGCTGCATAGCATTCACAATCTCCGCACCATCGGGTTCCTGATCTGGGATATACCCGTCGGTCAAGGCATCATAAAATGCTTTCATTCTAAGTTTGTCTATTTTTGCTTTGACTCTATACAACATCGATGATCCTTTTAAGATATTGTGATACATATAATCATACCCACACTATATTAATAGTTGAACACTCAGTATATTATTTATGACTCTAAATAATACTTTTTAACATAATTCAAAGCATCTTCTTTACTGCAGATACTTCCCTCTAACTGCAACGCATACACTGCATCCAAAATCTTTGTGAACTCCGCAGATGGCTTCAACCCTAAAGCAATAAGATCTCTGCCCTGCAAGAGATTGTCAAGTGCTTTGTTCTGTACTTTTAATCCTTTGGCTTTTTCAAGTAGCCACTCCCCTGCTTCATATACCCCAGTAAGCGTATCTTCACTGGTACGTCCTAAAAAATCTGCTTTTGCCACGATGACCAACTCTTCTATGTTCACTTTGGTTGCCAAGCGCCGTATGGCATTACTTTTAGCACCATTCTTATAGAATTGTGAAGGTATTAAATGGTACGCGACCAAAGGCAATAGACTCTCTATGAAGTCATGTTCATCCGTAAGTCTATACATAAAATTTTTAGTGGGTTCCACCCCTGCTGCTTCATGTCCAATGGTACGCAATCGTCCCTTTTCTTCGTCATAGGCTGTAGTACCGGCCTTACCGAAGTCGTGACAAAGAATAGCAAACATAAATTTTAATTTCTGTTTTTCATTGTCGGAGTGAGGACACCCCGACCTACATATATTTGCCATTGCATCAACACACATTAAAGTGTGTGTCCAGACATCTCCTTCGGGATGCCATATTGGGTCTTGTGGTATAGCTATTATGGCTTCAAGTTCCGGGAAATAGGATAATACACCTAACTCCCGCATCAATGCAAAACCCAGAGAAGGTTTTTCCGCTTTTAAAAGCAGTTTTGTGATCTCTGCATGGACACGCTCTTTAGGCAACTCTTCAAGTAATCCCTCTTCTACCATCTGTCCACAAAGGTCTTTTGTCTCTTTTGCCAAGTCAAACGCAAATCTGGCAGAAAACTGCACGGCCCTGTAGATTCGAAGCGGGTCTTCCACAAAAGAATCATCGTCTATGTGTCTGAGTATTTGTTTCTTTAAGTCTTCCTGTGCAGAAAACGGGTCTAAAAAAGCTTTTTCCTCTATATCGTAACCCATAGCATTAATGGTGAAGTCTCGTCGTTTAGCAGCTGTTTTAAAGTCCATTTTCCCATCGGTCTGTACTTCAAAGCCTTTATGCCCTTGTGACACCTTTGATTCGGTACGAGGAAAGGAAAAGTCATACTCCTCTTTATTATGCACAAATTTCAGTACACCAAAGCTTTTGCCTACCAGATTGACTGAACCAAACTCAGAGAGTACATGTTCCAAATCTTCCAAGGAGTCAAGTCCATAGACTTCAATATCATAGTCTTTAGAGGGGAGTTTCAAAAAATGATCACGCACAGACCCGCCCACTACAATGGCTTTGGCATGTTCAGCTTTCAGTCTTTGAGAGATAGCTTGAAGTATATCAGGAAGTATCATTTACTTCTCAATGCTCTCATTAAGGAAGCTGTTTCAAGATCCAATAACATCTTCTTTGTTTCCAAGCCTCCGGCATATCCTGTCAAAGCACCATCACTTCCAATGATCCTGTGGCAGGGGATCAAAATGGAAATGGCATTGGCGCCATTGGCTGAAGCCACGGCACGTACAGCTTTCTCCTTGCCAATGGATCTTGCCTGCTCCAAATACGAATCTGTTTTGCCAAAGGGTATTTTTAACAGTGCTTGCCAGACAGACTTCTGGAAATCTGTGCCAAGCATCAGTAGCGGTATATCAAAGTTATCTCTTTGTCCTAAGAAATACTCACCTAGCTGTTTCTTTGTCTCTTCTATCACAGCAGATGTCTCTTCCACATACTCAGACTTTAAAGCCTTTGCTATCCTCTTCTCTACATGCTCCCTGTGATTTCCGTATCGCCAGTTGGAAAGGCAGAGTGCATTGTCATAAGAACCCAGAACTATCTCACCTACAGGACTCTGGTAATATTGGATCTGTATAAATTTACTACTGTTTGACATTGCAATAGTGTGTAATAAGATTTTCAAGTACCTTTACATCCAAAGGTTTGGTCGCATAGTCATCCATGCCTTCTGAGATATATTTTTCTCTATCTCCGGGAAGTGCGTTGGCGGTAAGGGCAAT
>DQSX01000177.1 GCA_015663065.1 Sulfurovum sp. | reverse complement strand
TCAGTCTTTCCTATTTTTTTAGTCCAAAGGCGTTTACCAAAACCTATGCTGAAAATATCGACTTGTACACCGAAAAAGCGTGCTGCTGTAAAGTGACCGAGTTCATGAAAGAAGATCAGAACAGAAAGAACCAGAAGTGCAACGATTATACCCATAATATTCCTATAGTTAAAAAGTACAAAATTATATCCAAGAGTAGTAAAAAATTGATGTAGATTAATCAATTATGGTTTTTTTTTGATAAAATAGAAAAATTATCACAATATTTTGAAAAGGAGCGGGTATGAAAGAACATGAAGGGAGTGTTGAAAATATAGGGGAGTCTCCTGAAAAAACAGAAGAAACTGTTGCGAATGAAGAGGGTGTAATGGAAAAATCTTCTTTGAACGAAGATGAGGCAGCAGAGTCAGGAAGAAAATCGTCTGAAAGCAAAGAAGGGTCTGTTCAGGAAGAGAGTAGTGAATCAGCGGGAGTACTGGATGAGGAGGCACTTTCCCAGATAGAGAATATGAACAAACACGATGCCGCTATTTTATTGATCAAAAAAACGTATCATATTGTAGATGATACAGAAAAACAGTTGGATGCATGTAAATTATTGCTCCAGGAAGATCTTAAAAGTTATGAAGAAGCCAAAGAAGAGTTGAAGGCCGGGGCACTGAATGAGAGTGAGTCACTGCTGGATGAACTTGGGTATGGAAAAGAGGAAGAGGAGTCAACTCACGAGGATGAAGTGGCATTCAAACCCAAAGAAGAGTTGCCTCCTTTCATTGTTAAGAATATATCCAGTGGTAAATTCAGCAGTTTTCTTTTGTCTCTTATTGCAGGAGTCCTTATATTTTCCGGGCTTATCTTTCTTGCAGCAGAAAAAGTCGGCATTACGCTGGATATGAGCAAGGTTCCGTCTGTGGATACAGCCAAGCAGGTATTAGGATGGTATGCAACACTGTTTGGTGCCAAACCGGATATGTTTCTGGGTGGAGGTTTTGTTGTTATCGTCGTATTGGTTGTAATGGGGATCATTTATAGTGTCCGTACCTCAATGCGGGCAAGCAGTAATCTGCAGTTTGCCAAGAAGCAGCTTGAGGAGGCTCAGGAGTATGCAAAAGTGAAAGGTAACTGTAAAGAGGAGATGGACAGAGTCGATGCGCACATGAATGATGCAATCAAGATACTGAAAACCTATCAGGTAGTGTTGCAGGAGCAAAATGGAAAACTGAAAAGAATTTTGCATATTGAAGGTATCAAAGAGGAGATCCCGGAGTATCACGAAAAATCACGTTTTGAGATGAATGAAACCGATACCCTGGTAAAAGCTGTTAAAAACTTTATAACAATATCAATGTCTGAAGATGGAAAGCTTTCAGGGAAAAGTACACTCTTCCTGCACAGTGCCAAATCCAAACTGCAAAATTTCCTTGACAGGTGCTACTAGAAAAAAATACACCAAATGACAATAGTTCCCAGGTAGATGGTAGGCAAACAGCTCTCAGGCATCTTTTAAAAACAGCAATTGGCAATAATGATAAGGTAGCTTATAGCTAATTGTTAGTTTCAAGTTTATCTTTGATAAAATCAGATTTTTTCGACTTCTATCTTTTCTGCTTCTTCAGCACGCAGAGCAATGTGGGTTCCACCTACTTCTATCTCCATTGTCTGTTTTGCAAGAGAATAGCCATTGACTGTAAGTTCTTCACCACGCATCACACCAAAAGAGTTAAGACGGTCTTT
>DQSX01000108.1 GCA_015663065.1 Sulfurovum sp. | reverse complement strand
CCAATGTCAAGAGTTGCCCTACCGGGCTTATTTCTCCTCACCGCCTTAAAAGGCGATGTTTCTGAAATAAAAGGGAATTAGATGAACTGATATGCTTAAGTGGATAAAGAAAAAAGGGGAAGAGAGATGAAGCTGGTCGGAAGCAAAGTTACGATCGCAAAGACATTCTTTAAGAGTAAAAATTATCTTGAGATAGAAGGAATGCTTGAGTTTGATAACAGTGGTCATCCCAAGGATATTGTGTTTTTCAAAATCTTTGAGGATATGGATTTTGATAATAAAGAGAAGCAGTACGGTATGCAATTGACCGCTACAGACCTTAGAGACCTTTGTGAAGCCAGCAGAGAGCTCACCGCATGCAAGTGTGCAAATATTGACTACAAAAAAGAGACACGAAAGTCCGAACAGAGTGTTTTGAAAACCCTCAATCTCGGAGCAGTGAACAAGGCAGGCTCCTGGCGTTACTACGTCAATATAGAAATGGGAAAAAAAAAGCCTCTGTAAGCTTTGATAAGTACCAGATTAGAACTTTTATTAAGAAGGTGGAGTTCTTGGCAGAAAAGCTTGAAGAGTCGCTTTACGCATCTCAAAAAATGATCTCGCTTGCAGTACTTAAACAAAAAGCACAAGAAGGGAATTAAAGATGGCAAATGAGTACAATGCACTTATAGCCCAGAAAATCAAAGAAGTACTCTCTGCGTATGAGAGGGTGGAGTATGAAGAGAGTGAGATCTATATAGTGGATCAAAAGGGGCTTGACGATATTAAACTTTTAGAATTAAGCCTTAAAGGAATGGAAAATGCTCCCAAAGAGGAGCAAGTCACAAAGAAGCGCAAAAAAGGACCTCTTTTTGAGTATGCCAAGATACTTAATCCAGACTATCCTGCTTTCAAGTACAACTTCTTTATGAAGCATACACCGCTTGAGATCTTCGACCGGAAAAAGATACGTGACCGCATCCCAAGAGAGTTTAGTGTTTGGAAGAATATTGAGATCAAACGCCTTAATGAAAGGATAGAGAAGAGCGACCCTCCTTTGAGTGAAGAAGAGGCCGGTAAACTCAAAAGAGAGCTTGCCGATATCATCAGCATAGAAGAGCAGAACATCAAAAATATAATAGAGAATTTTGATGAGTATCATATAGTCATCACTTCTCATGCCAAACAGAATTACTATCCCTCTGTCTACCTGATAGAGGATCTTACTTACGGCACCAAAGATGCTGGGAAAACCCAGAAAAAAAAGCACCGAAGCCGTAACGTACACCTGAGAAAACATGTGCCAAATATTCTCTGGTTCCATGATGATAGAAAGTATAAAGATCTCAGACCAAATGACAAAGTAGGAAGGATTGTAAGAACCCACACGGCGTTTTGTAATACGATCTATGTCAAGAAGTTTAGTGAGCTTATAGAGGGGGTGGACAAGTGAAACTCATTACCCTACTTTTGATTACTTCAATGGGTTTGCAACTGCATGCCTCTCAGTGCAATATTGCCCTAGATATCGGACACTCTCCCAGAAAGTCCGGAGCAATCAGTAGCAGAGGTGTACCAGAGTACCAGTTCAACAGAAGAGCCGCACTCTACACTTACCATATGCTCCAAAAGGCAGGCATTGATGCCTTTTTTGTGAACAGTGATGAGGTAGAGATGTCCCTTCATCAAAGAACGGCTATTGCCAAAGAATACAAGGCAACGCACTTCATCTCTTTTCATCATGATTCCGTAAAAAAGTTGTATTTGTCAAAATGGGTGTATAATGGCAAAGTTAGAAACTTTTGTGACACCTATAGCGGATACAGTATCTTCGTCTCAAAGAAGAACAAGCAGTTTTCCAAGAGTTTAGAGCTTGCATCTTTGATAGGAGAGGCCTATAGGGCACTGGGCATGGCTCCAAGCTATCACCACAATGAAGACATACCAGGAGAGAGAAAAGAGCTCTTAAATAGACACTTAGGGGTCTATAGATATGATAATTTAGTCGTGCTGAAAAGTGCACAAATGCCATCTGTTTTAATTGAGTGTGGCATCATTCTCAACAGAGAGGATGAACCGATACTCTGGAGCGAATCTCATCTTGAAAAAATAGCCACAGGTGTCGTAAGTGGGCTGATACGAGAATGTAAAGGAGGGCAATGAAAAAATTAAAAAGATTTTTTACAAAGAAGGTGTTTACTGTAGTTGCACTTCTAATTCTGCTTGATGTTACCATTGGAGCTATAGCAGTTGAGTATTTTGATATTGTATTGCTTTCTGAGCAATACAGTGCAGAGATACTGCTTACCCTTCTTGGTGGTACTGTATTCTGGATTACCAAGAAGTGGTACTACAGAAGAAAGATGCGGACAAGATCAAAAACAATACTTAAAGAACAATAGGAGTACCAATGGCAACAAAAGAACCAAGATTAACATACAAGGGAATCACCTACTCCTATATGGTTGTGAATGGAAAGGTGCGTAATCGGGTTGTAGGGGGAGATATCAGAGCACTGCTTG
>DQSX01000152.1 GCA_015663065.1 Sulfurovum sp. | reverse complement strand
TCCAAAAGTTTCAGATCACAAAACTCTAAATTCATCTACAAATGGTCTTATAAATCGATTTCCTTTTTGATGACTGATGAGAACTCTTGCAAGCGGTCCGGACTCCATTGGCTTGCCATCATATCTTGGGGCTTTTATCCAAGAGTATTTGTCATCTGATCTTGCTGTTTTAAGTGTGCCATCCTCATTGAGATCTGTGTAGTAAGGATTATCATCTTTGTACCATGCTCTCTCTACCTCTTCAGTGATCTTATGTTCATCAAAGCTCTCTACATTTTCAAGATCATGACCATAAATGACACCAGCTTCGAAGAGTTGGTTCTCCTTATCAAAACAGTATCCGCCAACACTCAAAAAGTTTCCGATACTCCTGCCTGAACCAGCCTTTATCTCTTCTCTATAGGCTGTTGCCAAGAGTTTCATATCAGGTAAATATGCCCGGTCTATAAAACCTTTCGCCTCTTTCATGATAAATATAAAATCATTTAATTTTTGAGGATTTAACATATCTGCCACAGAGGTGATGCCTCCCACCACTATGGTTTGTGGATGGGGTGTTTTTGCACCAAATATGGCAATGGCTTGAGAAATATTGGATTGGAATTTAAGTGCTTCAAGATAATGTGAAAGCAGCAGTAAATTCTCTTCAGGTGTAAGTTTATAGTCACTGTGACCCCAATAGCCATTAGAAAAAGGACCTAAGCGTCCTGATTTAATGAACTTTGCCAACTTCTCTTTTACTGCAATATAGTGGGCATGGGAATTTGCATAAGGTTGAGTTGAATAAAGATGGGCAGTCTTAGATGTCTTCTTCGGATCTGCCTCCAATGCTTTGGTCACATCTACAAAATCCAAAAGATGAAGATGATAAAAATGCACCACATGGTCTTGAAGGAAAAGAGCTAGGGACATAAGATCTCGAATGATCTTGGCATTTTGTGGAACGTGCAGACCATAAGCATCTTCCACAGAGCTGACCGCTGCCCTGAAATGTGAATTGGTACAAACGCCGCATATTCTTCCAGCCAATAAACCGGCATCTCTTGGATCTCTTCCTTTTAAGATGATCTCTATACCCCGAAAAAGTTGTCCGCTGACATAGGCTTCTTTGACGATACTCTCTTCGTCTATCTCGACTTCAGCCCGCAGATGGCCCTCTATTCTGGTGATGGGATCTATGACTATTTTCTTCACGTTTCATCCTCTTCTACTTTTCTTTCGTTTGCATACTTGTCAAAGAACCCCATCTCTACACACCCCATGCACCCATGTCCCGCTTGCACCGGCCAAGATGTTCCCTGGTTAAATTTCATCGTCGGGCAGTTTGCATGTGCATAAGGACCTTTGCATCCCATCTCAAAAAGACACCAGCCTTTTTTTGCACCTTCATCTCCCCACTCCTGGACAAATTCACCAAGTTCATAATGTCCTCTTCTCTCACAGTTGTCATGTATCCTGCCTTCATAAGCCCAAAGCGGTCGATTGAACTTGTCAAGAGCCGGTAATTCTTCAAACATCAAATATGAGAGCAGCGTACCTACGATGTTGATCGGATTGACAGGACAGCCTGGCAGATTGATGATGTCATCTCTTTGAAGTGCCTCAGACACACCGACTGCACCTGTCGGGTTGGGCGCAGCTGCAACGACACCTCCATCAAGCGCACAAGACCCTACTGAGATGATCAACGCGGCATCTTTGGCACATTTTTGCAGTAGCTTCAGTCCCGTTTCACCTTTTGGTCCGATGCGAAGATATTTGCCCTCCATCGCCATAGGGATCGCTCCTTCTACAATGAGCACATAAGCACCTTTTTGGGTTTTGATGATATTTTCCAACACACTCTCACTCTGATCTCCGCTTGCAGACATTAAAAGTTCATGATAATCAAGCGAAATATAGTCAAAGATCAGATCTTCGATACCCGGATGTGAAGATTTGATGAATGCTTCAGAGTTTCCGGAACAGTCAGCCAATTCAAGCCATATGATCGGAATTCTATTTAAATTGTTTATACCGTCTTTGACCACCCCTTCAAATTCAGGATGCAGTTGTATCGTTGCTGTCACCATTGATATCCAGCTATTGAGATCTTGGGAACTAATGTCAAAGGCATCCATGGAAACAGAGAGCTGTTCAGGGTCAAGTTGGTTTTGTGGGTGGAGCCTGTTGTATTTTTCTATACGTTTTTTCACCAACGTGATCTTTTGTTCTCTTTCCATCTCTTCAGGGCTCCTCTTAGGCAGATTGGGATCTATGAGATGTTGTGAAGCTTTGATCACGTCTTCGACCATTTTTTTACATCTGCCGCATACGCGACCAGCCTGAGAGTATTTTCCATATTCAAAAAAGTTTTCCAATCCGGAGCTGACAACGGTATCTTGAATATCCTGATAATAGACATGTGCACAAGAACAGATAAGTCTGCCTCTTTCAGAGATCAAGCGGTTTTCATAGAGATAAGAGGGGTCAATCTTCTCAGCGTGCTGCATAAGGGATTCAATATATCCAATATCTACATTCGTGTTGATCCCTATAAAACGTGTAAGAAGGTCATTTTCTATAAAATATTCATCCACACGATTATCTTTCGGTGAAGTGATCAAGATCTTTTCAAATTTTGATGTATAGTCTGGTGACCTAACCTCTATGAGATCGAACCCACCCACTTTAAGCATATCTATCATCACTTCAAGTTTAAATTCATTCTCATTCAAGCCTAATATACTGTCAATAGCCACATCTGCCTGAAGTGTACACTCCTTGACATGACCTGCTATAAAACCGGACTCTTTTACTTGTGCTGCTTCACCAACGGCATAAATATTTTCATCTTCTGTCTGCATTTTACTGTTGGTAAGTATACCTTTGTCACAAACCAGAGCATCCCGTGCAAAATCTACATTAGGTTTGATACCCACAGCAAAGATCAGAAAAGGGTTCTTTATCTCCATCTTTTTTGTTTTTAAGAGAATGATCTCATTATTTTTAATCTCTTTTTCAATGATCTCATCTTCATAGAAGATAGTGATTTTCCCATTTTTAAAATAACAAGACTCTATCTCTTCCTTTGCCTGGGGAGATAACATTTTGTCATAAAGAGAATTCCCCCGTACGATCAGCGTGATATGTTTCACAGATTGCATATTATTTAAAGTTTCTAAGAGTTCCAGACCTATGGGACCTGAGCCCACAATGACTACTTCTCTCTCTCCTATACCCTCAGAGATCTTTTTACAATCATCTGCATTTCTAAAAACAGCTGCATTTTTTAGTGTTGTAATGTCAAAAAGTGTTTGAGGAAGGGAGCCTGTTGCGATGATGAGTTTGTCATAAGAAAAAACAGAGTGCTCTGAAAATATTCTTTTTGATTTTTTATCGATAGATACAATTTTTTCGTTCAATGCTATTTGAACTGTAGGGTCTAGAGGAAGAGTGATATCTTCAAGCATGGCACTCTTCTCTACGAGGGCACAAAGGTGTATCCTGTCATAGGGAGAAAATGCTTCTTCAGATACGATCAATACATCTACATCAGATGCAAGATCTTTGATACGGTTAGCCAAATACGCTGCAGCGATACCTCCGCCTATGATGACTGTTCTCATAATTTCACCTCATATAAGCTTATTATATCTGATTTCTTTTTACACTTCTTCTCATCAACCACTTGTCTGCCTCCATAACAAAGAGCAGACCAAGAGCAATGACAGCAAGTACCAACCAAGTATTAAATGATACCGGTTGAACTGAAAGTACATTTTGCATAAAAGGGATATACATACAGGCTATGTGTAAAAGCTGGGTAAATATCACCAAAGTGATAAGCACCGTACTGTTTCTATTTAGAAGCTTCCTCACTATTTAAACCAGAACTGTTTGTTTCTAGAATGCAGAGTGCTTCATCAATATCTTTTGTATGGAAACCCATCCTTAAACCTTTAATGACATAAGATCCTATATACCGATCTTCTCTCCATATTTCACTATGTGTGCTTTTTTACTTAAACGTCTCTCTATCTCTTTTTGGAATATTTGTTGTTTGTCTCTCTCTCCATGGATCAGAAAGATCTTATCCAGTTTTTCGAACTTGGACATCCACTCTATGAGACCATTTTGATCCGCGTGTGCAGAAAAACCGTTTATCGTATGTACTTTGGCTTTCACAATGACATCTTCACCATAAATGTTGATCTTAGTAGCCCCGTCAACAAGTTTTCTTCCAAGTGTGCCTTCTACCTGGTATCCTACAAAGACCAGTACATTCTTTTCATTCCAAAGTCGGTGTTTGAAGTGCTGCAGTATACGTCCACCGTTACACATACCGGCACCCGCGATGATGATACACCTTGAATCTTCTGCATTGATCTTCATAGAGTCTTGGACTCTGAGGGTATAATGCAGATAAGGAAAATCAAAGATCGTCCCGTCACGTTCCAAAAACTTGTTACAACAGTCACTGAGTTCTTCATGGTAACGTTTGTAGATCTCTGTAGCACGTATGGCCATAGGTGAATCCAGGAAGATCTGGCAGACAGGCAGATCTCCTCTGTCATACATCTGCTTAAGTAGACAGAGTATCTCCTGTGTACGTTCAATGGCAAAAGAGGGGATGAGGACATTTCCATCATTTTTAAAGGTCTCTTGAATGACATGCTGCAACTCAAGATCACTCTCTTTTGCACCCTTATGGTTTCTGTCACCATAAGTGGACTCTATAAAAAGAATATCTGCTTCCTCCACAATGTCAGGAGAAGGCATGACCAGATCATAATCATTGCCAAGATCACCGGAGAAAACAACGGTTTTTTTAAGGCCGTCTTCTTCAAATATCACTTGAATGATCGCTGAATCAAGAATATGTCCGGCATTTTTGAAGTTGACAAAGATCCCATTGCCAAGATCGATCTGTTCATTGTATGAAGCATAGATCACCGGACGATGAAAGACAGCACGGACATCACTCTCTGTATAGAGGGCTTCTTTAACTTCTTTCTCTTTTCCTTTACGCTGGGCTTTCTTAAAACGTGTTTTGTAGTCTTCTTTCATAAGGTGTGCGGAGTCAAGCATCACGACTTCAGCCAGATCCATGGTGGACTTGTGCGTGACAATGGTACCCTTAAAACCCTCTTTGACCAACTTTGGTGTACGTCCAACATGGTCAAGGTGTCCATGTGTCAAAAGAAGAAAGTCTACATCAGCAGGGTCAAAACCAAAGTCGTTATGATTGCGTGCTTCAACTTGTCCCTGAAACATACCACAATCGATCAAAAGATTGATGCCGTTTTGTAACTGAAGCAGATGACAGGAACCTGTCACCGTCTCTGCTGCGCCGTAAGATTGTAATGTTGCCATAAAATCTCCTTTTTAAGTCTACACCATCTTATTATAAGTGTACACCCTTATTTAAAAAAGTTCAAGTCCTTTATGCTTTTTGACTAGTTTCTTTTTAGAAGGAACAGTAGAGCTATAATAGTTGGCTTTAGAGAACAGTTTTTTTTCATAGCCGTAGATATCCGGTCTAAATTGAACAATTCCGTCATCATCTACCCATACAGTGTGATACTCCACATAGACAGGTATTTGTTTTTTCAATGTGATCCATTTGTTTTTCTTTGTGTTGTAGCTGTATCCAAGTTCATTTAGCAGTGCCATAGGCTTTTCCAGTCTGATACATCCATGAGAATAAGCTCTTCTTGTTCTGTTGAAGAGTGATTTTGCCGGGGTATCATGCATATAGACATTAAATTTGTTGGGAAAGAGAAATTTGACAAGCCCCAGTGCATTACGACTGCCTGAAGGTTGGTAGAGCTTCCCCTCGCTGTTATAGCGAAGTCCCAGTTTTTTTAACTGGCTTGCTAATTTGTGTGCATACTCTTTCCTGTAAATGGATCCGGGAACATTCCATCTTGGATTTTTCACGATATATTGCATTTTTCTGTTAAATACCGGGGTTCTCATCTTGGTTTTACCCACAACGATTTTCATATTTAAAACAGGTACATCATTGTCATAATAATGCATTTTAAATTCTGGGATGTTGATCAAAACATAATTGCTGCCTTTGG
This sequence comes from Sulfurovum sp., assembly GCA_015663065.1. Classification (GTDB taxonomy): domain Bacteria; phylum Campylobacterota; class Campylobacteria; order Campylobacterales; family Sulfurovaceae; genus Sulfurovum. The sequence continues at coordinate 23,910 of DQSX01000152.1, read as the reverse complement.
GACTCGATATTCTCTCTAATGTTAAATTCTTTTTAATTTTTTTAATAATGCTATAGATAGAGGTTCGTAATGAGTCTTTTGTTCTGGGTCCAATGTCTCCATCTACCGTCAAACCATGTCTTCTCTGGTACTCCAACAATGCTTCTTCAAATTCAGGGGTACGTATAGCATTTTCTTCCAATCCTGCCGACTGTAAGAGATTAAATACTCTTTTTATTTTTACTATGTCTTCTGTTTCATTACCGTCAAATCGTGGTGGCGTATAGGCCTCTTTAATACTATAGAGATGGTCAAGATATGCTTTAAGACCCAAGTATCTTTCTGTCTTCGGGAGTTGGCTCATCGTAAAGTCATAACTGTTGCCGTTGTATGCTGCCTGTTTTATTTTTTTAGCAGAAACTCTTTTATAGGCGTACCTGTCTCCTCTAAACTGTGAGTAGTTCATGTTACCGTTCAATAAACATTGAGAGATCTGATAATTTGTTTTTCCTTTACAAAGAGAGTATTTTTCCTGGTATGCCTTCAGAGCAGGGTCAGGGGTTGAGGCGAACAAGAGAGTGTGGATGAGAAGTAAGAGTATTTTTTTCATATGATATCATAGCATTCTTTTTTATAATATATAGAAACGATGGGCATTGCTTATGTAGAAAACTTGCAATATTGACAGAGCTTATTTTTAGTAGTAGAATAAAAAAGAGAGTTAGTGAAAGGATAATAGTATGTCTCATTATATTAAATGGTTCAAAGAGCTGTGTATGGAAGATGTCGATCTGGTAGGTGGTAAAAATGCTTCGCTTGGAGAGATGTATCAAAATCTTTCAACTGAAGGTATACGTGTACCCAATGGCTTTGCCATTACTGCAGATGCCTATAGGCATATTTTAGATGTAAATGATGCTTGGAAAAAACTACATGCACAACTGGATGTTTTTGACCCTGATGATGTGCTGCAGCTACAGGAGAGAGGAAAGGTATGTAGAGAGATCGTTCATAACTGTACTTTACCTGATGATCTCATCCTACAGATAGAATCTGCTTATGAGGCTATAAAAGTAGAATATGGTGAAGAAGTAACGTTGGCGGTCCGAAGTTCTGCCACTGCGGAAGACTCTCCTGAAGCCTCTTTTGCAGGACAAAATGACAGCTACCTGAATATAAAAGGTTTAGATGCACTTTTAGATGCGTATAAACGCTGCCTTGCTTCAAACTTTACAGACCGCTCCCTTCACTACAAATATGACCATGGTTTTGACTACCTGAAAGTCCATCTCTCTGTGGTGGTCATGAAAATGGTCAGGTCTGACATTGGTGAGAGCGGGGTGATGTTCTCCATCGATCCTGAGACTGGATTTAAAGATGTAGTCTTCATTAATGCTGCTTATGGGTTGGGTGAGAACATTGTACAGGGTGCTATTGCTCCTGACAGTTTTTATGTACATAAACCTACTTTTAAAAAAGGGTACCGTTCTGTATTGAAACGAAGACTGGGAGAAAAAGCCCTTACGATGGTTTTTGATAATGAGATAAGCAAAGAGAGTATTGGGGTAGAGTATACAAAGAACATTGCTACATCTAAAGAGAAACAAACAAAGTTCTGTATATCTGATGAAGATGTTTTACTTTTAACCCAGTATGCCATTAAGATCGAAGATCACTATTCAAAACAGGCTGGGTATGAAAAACCCATGGATATGGAGTGGGCCAAAGATGGTCTGGATGGTCAGCTTTACATCGTACAGGCACGTCCTGAAACAGTGGAGTCCAGAAAAGGAAGCAATAGACTGGAAATATACACACTAAAAGAAGTGTCCAAAGTACTCGTGGAAGGACGTGCAGTCGGTACCAAAATAGGTAGAGGAAAAGTACGTAAGATACTGGATGCAAATGACCTTGATGCATTTGAAGCAGGAGATGTACTTGTGGCTGAGACTACAAGCCCGGACTGGGAACCTGTTATGAAAATAGCCTCTGCCATCGTCACAAACTCCGGAGGACGAACCTGTCATGCTGCCATTGTTTCCAGAGAACTGGGCATTCCTGCCATTGTAGGTGCTAAAAATGCTTCAGAAATTTTGGAAAACGGGCAGGAAGTGACGGTGAACTGTGCAGATGGTGAAACGGGTTTTGTCCATGAAGGTCTGCTTGGTTTTGAGATCAACACAACAGACCTGAACAACATACCGGCCACCAAAACAAAGATCATGATGAATCTTGGTAATCCTGAACTGGCTTTTTCTCTTGCCTCTCTTCCTGTAGACGGCATAGGACTTGCACGGATGGAGTTCATCATTAACACAGTCATCAAAGCGCACCCCATGGCACTGATACATCCTGAAAAACTCGATGAGGAAACAGGTCAAAAGATAGATCAGCTCACCTCTGCGTATGAAGATAATGAAACCTTCTTCATAAACACTCTTTCTGAAGGTGTTGCCAGCATTGCAGCAGCTGTTTACCCAAAACCCTGTGTGGTAAGAATGAGTGATTTCAAGACCAACGAATACGCCACACTGCTTGGTGGAAAACCCTTTGAAGTAGAGGAGGCCAATCCTATGATAGGTTTTCGTGGAGCAGCACGGTATTCCCATCCCAGGTATGAAGAGGGTTTTGCTTTAGAGTGTGCTGCCATGAAACGTGTAAGAGAAGAGATGGGCTTTGAAAATGTCATCTTAATGATACCCTTTTGCCGAAGAGTGGAAGAGGGGAAAAAGGTGCTTGATACCATGAAGAAGTATGGTCTTGAACGTGGGAAAAACGGACTAAAAATCTACGTTATGTGTGAAATCCCCAACAATGTCATACTCATAGATGAATTCTGCGCACTTTTTGACGGCATAAGCATTGGTTCCAACGACTTAACCCAACTAACACTGGGAGTAGACCGTGATTCTGAAATAGTCGCATTTGATTATGATGAACGTGACCCCGGAGTCATGAAAATGATAAAGATGGCAGTAGAAGGTGCAAAACGAAACCAGCGTCACAGCGGTATTTGCGGTCAGGGACCATCAGACTACCCTGAAATGGCAGAAGCATTAGTGAAAATGGGAGTAGATTCAATGAGTCTGAATCCTGACTCTGTGTTGCAAACCATACAAAGTATCAGTGAAATTGAGAAGAATTAAACACACATCGCCTGTTTAATTCTCTCCTGATTAAGCTTCTTGATAAGCTTGGTCGAGAGGTCTCCATACTGTGTTTCATCATGATGCAAAGCACTTTGCAGCGCTTCAGCAGATGTCCCCGCTGCCCACCCTTTAAGCATTTTTAACTCTTTTTTAGTCAGTTTAACTTTCAGTACTGCAAGCAGTTCTTCTTCGTCTTTAAGCGGGTTGACCAGTTTTTTGATGTGTTTTTCTATTTCTGTTGTAAGTGTTTTCATTATATTCCTGTTGTAGATCCTGAATTAAATTCAGGATGATGTTTATTTTGTTAAATTCAGTATGAGAATGTACCCGAGTCCTGCTAGCAGGATGGTACCAAAGACGTTGAATGCCATGTTGATGAACGCGTGCATATAATCTCCAGCTTCAAGCAGGAAAAAACTCTCTATGGCAAAAGTAGAGTAGGTGGTCAATGCTCCGAGTATCCCTGTGACCATGAATGTTTTCAGGTGAGGGGAGAGAGAAGTATTGAGATGAAAATAGGCAAAAAGAATACCAATTAAGAATGACCCCAGTAAATTCACAGCCAGTGTTCCCAAAGGAAGTGCATTGACAAAGTGTTTGTTTACTGCAGAGTTAATCAGAAGTCTGAGTGTGGCACCTATGGCACCACCGCTAGCGACTGCGATGATTGTTAGCATATTCATCATCTATACCTTTTTGCATACTCTCATGTAAATCATTAAACCAATTCTCGTCTTCTTTCTCTACCTCTATGGTTGGCATAAACTTATAATGCACTGTACCGCTGTGACCGGTTTTTTCATGTTCATTAAGGACCCATTTGCTTCCTGTAATGATCACGGGCTGCACTTTTAACTTCATTTTTTCAGCGATCATTTTTGTCCCCTGTTTAAAAGGCAGAAGAGACTGTTCTTTGGCTCTTGTACCTTCAGGAAAGATCGCCACGGCTCTGTGTTTGACCTCTACAGTCTCTTTTACATCTTTGAGCAGCTTGATCAAACCGGCTTTTGAAGACCTGTCCAGAGAGATCATATCTCCAAACCGTAAAAGATTTCCAAACCAGAGTGCATCAAAAAGTTCTTTTTTTGCTACCCATCTGAGATGATTGTTCTGCAGTGCTTCCATACCCACAATGTCTATGATGCCCTGGTGGTTCATGACTATCATATCGGCATGGGGATCGAGTTCACCTTCCTGTGAGAGTTTTGCACCCATAAGAAACATGCTTACCCGGTTTAATTTGTGCATAATAACTGCTTTGTGTTTCGCAAAGAGCATGATCGCAGGTATCATTAAAACTGCTGTAATAAAAGAGATGACAAATGCACCCCAGTAAAATCTAATTTTCGCAAACATCTTCACTCCTTATCCATCCTATCAATCCTTTTTCATACTCTACTTTTTTAAAGTCTCCATGCTCTGCAAGCAACATGGTTTCAAGTTTCTGCGGTATTTTTGTACTCATGGTACTTGTCTGGGTCGGAAGTATGAACAGTGGTGCACCCTGTTTAACACAGATCTTTTTGTGAGGAATGTAAAAGGTCAAAAGTGTGATCAAGGATACTACAGCAAATACCAGATAGAAAAAATCTCTCTTGATCAGAAACATCAAGAAGAAAAAACCGACTAAAAACATAAAAGAATATTTTTTCAGTAGCTCAAAACTGTCTTCCAGGGGATTTAGGTCTGTCTGTGTCACCACTGTTGTATCTGCCAGTTCAATAGGGGTTTGAAGATACACATACTGTTTTTTTATGGTATTGAAATAGGTGAACTTTATGTTTTTTGCTGAAGCAGGAAGTACAAAATAGAACTCTGCTTCAACCTTTGCATTGTCTCTGCGCAAATGTTCAATGCCAGATTCCAGCACATTGTTAAAAATCATATCTTCAAGGTTTGCTTCAAGTGCTCCTATGGTGAGTGTGACCAAATGGTTCTCTTCATCATAGTTGGAAACCTGAGAGTTAATTATTTTCATATCTGCTGCCAGTACACCGCAATAATCATCACGCTTTTTAAGAGAACCAAGCAAGACAGATTGCGGTTCAAGAGTAAGCTCACTGTGCGCACTTTTTATAAAAAGTTTCGGTATCCGAACATCTGTTTTGGAAGCTTTAAAGTAGAAGGTGTAAAAACTGTCATCGCCATTATGAATAGAGAGCGGTTCATCATATATCGGTTGGACATCACTCAGTATGTCAAACGTAAATTTTGGTACCTCTTTGCTGCATCCGGAGAGACAGATAACCGTGACGGGAAAGACCTGGTTTTCATAGACTTTTTTGGGTACATAAGAGTATTTGTATTCGCTCTGGGCTGAAAGCAGGGTAGTGAAGAGCACTAAAAAGACTCCCCACAGTAGCCAAAAAGAGCGCATAGGTGCCATTAGGCTTCAAAACCTTTAAGCATACGGATACCATCTTCTGATCCCAGCAATGCTTCAAGTGCACGTTCAGGATGCGGCATGAGACCATAGACATTTTTGGCTTCATTACAGACACCGGCAATAGAAGTGACTGAACCGTTCACGACCACAGGCTTACCATTTTCATCAGAATAACGAAGAAGGATCTGCTCATTGGCTTCCAGTGATTTAAAGCCTTCCTCATCGATGTAGTAGTTTCCGTCTGCATGTGCAATAGGAATATTCAGCACTTCCCCTTTTTCACACTTATTTAAAAAAGCATTGTCATTGTTTATGACGCAAAGGTTCTGATGTTTAGAGATAAAGTGAAGGTTATTGTTACGCTTCAATGCACCCGGGAGCAGACCTGCTTCGGTAAGGATCTGAAAACCGTTACAGATACCAAGCACTTTACCACCGTCATTTGCATAGCGTGTCACTGCTTTCATCACAGGTGAAAATCTTGCAATGGAACCTGACCGAAGATAATCCCCGTAAGAGAAACCGCCGGGTACCACCACAAGGTCAATATTAGCAGGAAGTGTCTCATCTTCATGCCATACAAGCTCAGTTGTATGTCCTAACTTTTCAAATGCATACTGGGTATCAAACTCGCAGTTTGTCCCGGGAAATCTTAATACTGCTACTTTCATGCTAGTTGATCTCTATTGCATAATCTTCAATGACAGTATTTGCAAGCAGTGTTTCACACATCTCTTTTACTTCTGCTTCAGCTTCTGCTCTGTCATTTGTGTCAAGTTTAATAATGATCTGTTTACCGATGCGTACATCAGCTACACCATCAAAACCAAGTGAATCCAAGGCATGATGTGCTGCTTTTCCCTGTGGATCAAGTACACCTTCTTTTAAAAATACGTTAATTGTTGCTGTCATTGTTGCTTCCTTTTATCTGTTTTTAATTCTGTCTAATACCATTTTATAGGCTTCTGTCAATCCGCCAAGACCCTCTCTGAATCTGTCTTTATCCAGTTTCTCATTGGTCTTGCTGTCCCAGAGTCTGAAGTTGTCAGGAGAAAGTTCATCAATGAGGATAATGTTTCCGTTGACATCTCTACCGAACTCCAGTTTGAAGTCTACTACTGTAATGTCAAGTTGTGCATAAAAATCTGTAAGAATAGTATTGATACGTCTTGCCATATATCTCATATAGTCCAGTTCGTCTGTATTGTTTACTAGATTCAAAATGAGACAGTGCTGGTCATTGAGTTTCGGGTCGCCAAGGTCATCGTTCTTGTAGTCAAACTCTACAAGAGTGAAAGGCAAGACCGTTTTGTCTTCAATACCCAGTGTTCTGCTCAAAGAACCTGTAGCAATGTTTCTAACGATCACTTCTATGTAGATCACTTCTGCTTTTTTATGAAGCATATGGTTTCCATCTAACATTTCAACAAAATGTGTAGGAATACCTTTTTCATTGAGATATTTGAAGAGTTCTGTAGAGATCTCATTGTTAAGTGCACCTTTTCCTGCTTCAGATGATTTTTTTTCACCATTGAATGCAGTAAGGTCATCTTTGAATTCTGAAATATAAAGCTCTGGGTACTCTGTTGTCCAGATCTTTTTTGCTTTACCTTCATAAACGAGTTCCTGTTTTAAAAGTGTGTCAGTTGCCATTATTATTTTCCTTTTTGTGTAATGATCAGTGCTTTGAGTATGTCCAGAGCACTTTTGAGTTGATTGTCTTTGTTGAGTATCTTTTCGCTGATATGTGTTTTGTTGATCTTCGTACTGTTGTTCTCTGAACTGTTCGTATCGATATTTTTAACTTTAACGGGTTTTGTTTTGTTCGTATCGATCTTTTCAAGTTCACTCTGAAGATGTTTTTTAAGATCTTTCTCTTTGAGTGAAATAGTATCATCAAGGTATTCTACTTTTGCAAAATGTACTTCAATGTCTGGTGTAACACCTTCTGCCTGTATTGTTCTTCCGCTTGGAAGATAGTATCTTGCTACAGTGAGTTTTAGTGCTTCATCTTTCCCTATGGGCATAACGATCTGTACCGATCCTTTACCAAAGGTTTTTTCACCTACGACAATAGAACGGTTAAAGTCCTGGAGAGCACCGGCAACGATCTCAGAGGCAGAGGCTGAACCGCCGTTGACAAGTACAACGATCGGTGTCTTGAGATCGGTATCTTTTTTTGTTGCTTTATACTCTGTATTTTCCAGCTTGCTTTTACCTTTTTGACTGACGATCACGCCTTTGTCTACAAACAGGTCTACAAGTCCTATGGCCTGGTCTAGAAGACCTCCGGGGTTGTTTCTCATATCGAGGATGATACCTTGGGTATTGTTATGCTCTTTAATGGCTTTTTTCACACCTTTAACCACTTTCTGGTCAAATGAAGTCACGTGAATGTAAAGTGAGTTGTCGTACCCTTCAATCGTTTTTGCATAGACAGATTGAATTTCAATAATATCTCTGGTGATCTTTATCTCAAGAGGCTTAGGCTCATTTTTTCGAATGATCGTCAGTACAATGTTGGTCTTTGGTTTACCACGCATGATCTTTACAGAGTCGTCAATGGTCATGCCCAAAGTAGCTTTATCATCAATTTTCAAAATGATATCACCGGATTTAATGCCTGCCCTGAATGCCGGAGTGCCATCTAAAGGTGCAATAACGGTAAGTACACCGTCTTTCATACCTACAGATATCCCAAGTCCACCAAATTCACCTTTGGTCTGTACAGAAAGATCTTTATATGATTTTGTATCCATAAAAGTTGAGTGGGCATCAAGGTTTGTCATAAGTCCTTTGAGTGCTTTGTCTACAAGATCAGTCGTATTGACTTCATCTACATACTCTTTTTCAATGACATTGAGTATTTGTGTAAATTTGATATAGGCTTCGAGTTTCTCTTTGGCTGTCGAAGGAGCAGGTTTACTAGTGTCTTTTGCTTGTGCAAAAGAACCGAACAGGTAGGCGGCAGTAATTGTTGAAATAACGCCTGCCAGTATAACTTTTTTACTTTTTTTGATCATTGATATTGATACTCCCCGGAATAAGTTTATAATTTTATTTAAATCTCTCTAAGAGGTTGCTTTTTAAGAGTATAGTAAGAGAGGGTAAATGCAAGTTTAATAAAGCAGAAGAGAGAAAATCTGTATACCTTGAGAGTAAAAAACTCTCAAAGATTATTTTTTATCGAAGTGATAGATGGAGTTCTTTTCATTTGGTTTCTGGTCTGTCCATCCCAGATAAGATGTTTTTAAATGTTTACCGTCATTTGAGAACTCCATGATGATCTGGTGAATATGGTCTTCATTTGATTTACAAAGTCTTGTTTCCATATTACAGTCGAAAATGATCTTCTCTTTTGTCGTATTTTTAAGGTCCATCATAAATTGCGGCTGATTCATTTTGGTACAGTAGTGTGTAGCCAGAACCTGCGTACAGTCAACATTGTCATCACAATGGTACATGGTAACCATCTGCTTCTCTGTGTCTGGAAGAAGATCTTCCTGGAGCGTTGAGCCAAAACCTATGAGTTTATACGCTAGTGCTGTTTTATCCGTACCAACTAGAGGCAGTACATATTTGTTCTTGTAGGCAGTAGTTCCTAACTGTTTATCAGCAGCAGAGAGTTTCCAGTCACCAAGCAGTGCGGTTCTCATATATTCATACATCTCTTCAGGGTCTTGTTCATTGGCAGTAGCGAATGGTGAGAAGAGGGTCACAAGACCTAGTAGGAGTAGTGTTTTTGTCATGATCTTTCCTGTATTTATAAATTTTGAACATTATATCAAAGGTTTTTGAAAAAGCATAAAAAGTATTGAATATAACGCTTAAAAAAGGCAAGGTGAAAAAATATATGAAAGAAACTTGACAAGAACTGACTAAAGTTGTATAATAACCTATATTTAAAACATTTTAAGGAGTTTTTCATGAGTATATTAGAAAAATTAACAAATCAAATGCAGGGAACCGTTGAGTCAGGTGTCTCACTTGCCCTGCACAATAAAAACCAGGAAGTAGACCCTGTGCACCTTATTTGGGCACTCTTGACCAATACAAATTCAATATTGCATCAGGCACTCACAAAAATGAATGTCGATAAAGCCGCCATAGAACTCGAAGCAAAATCTGCTGCCAATAAACTGCCGACTGTCTCTACGGTAACCAAAGAGAACATTAAACTGGGACAGAGTCTGGTACGTACCCTGCAAAATGCAGAAGGGGTGATGGCTGCAAACGGAGATCAGTACCTTGCAGTCGATGCCTGGTTACTTGCCAACACAGATGAGAATTTTATGCGTGACATCCTGGGTAAGTATGTAGACATTTCAGAGTTTAAAAAGACATTGGAGTCAATCCGCGGTGGTAAGCAGATAGATTCACAGTCCGGGGATGAAACACTCGAAGCCTTGTCTCAGTATGGTATAGACTTGAACCAGAAAGCACTGGATGGGGAGTTGGATCCGGTCATCGGTAGAGATGAAGAGGTGCAGAGAATGATGCAGATTCTCATCCGTAAGACCAAAAACAATCCTATTCTCATAGGTGAACCGGGAACCGGTAAAACAGCCATTGTAGAAGGACTTGCACAGCGTATCGTGAACAAGGAGGTCCCTTTGAGTCTTCAAAATATGCGTGTGGTCTCTTTGGATATGAACAGACTCATTGCCGGTGCCAAATACCGTGGTGAATTTGAAGAGCGACTCAAAGCAGTCATCGACGAAGTTAAAGAGTCAGCCAATATAATCTTGTTCATTGATGAGATCCATACTATTGTTGGGGCAGGGGCTTCTGAAGGCGGAAATGATGCAGCGAACATCCTAAAACCTGCCTTGGCACGTGGAGAGTTACATACCATCGGTGCTACGACACTTAAAGAGTACAGAAAATATTTTGAAAAAGATACGGCACTGCAGAGACGTTTTCAACCGGTCAAAGTTGATGAGCCAAGTATTAATGAAGCATTGCAGATACTCAGAGGTATCAAAGACAGACTGGAAGCGCACCACAATGTGACCATCACCGATGCAGCACTGGTAGCAGCAGCGAAGTTGTCTGACCGTTACATCACTGACAGATTTTTACCGGACAAAGCCATTGACCTTATAGATGAGGCAGCAGCAGAGTTGAAGATGCAGATAGAGTCTGAACCGACAGATCTCTCCAAAGCAAAACGTGAGATCTCTACACTTCAGGTAGAAAAAGAGGCACTCAAAATGGAAGAGGGTACAAAAAACGACTCTCGTCTTGAAGAGATAGAAAAAGAGCTTGCAGACCTTGAAGAAAAACGTACTTCACTGCAAAATCAGTTTGAGAACGAAAAAGAGGTATTTAACCAGATCGCCGAGATCAAGGTCAATATTGAAGCACTCAAAAGTAAGGCTGAACAGGTCAAACGTGAAGGTGATTTTAACAAAGCTGCCGAGATAGAATACGGGCAGATCCCTGCGGAACAGGAGAAGCTCAAAGCGCTTGAAGAGAAGTGGATAGAGATGATGGCAGCAGGTACGCTGCTGAAAAATTCTGTGGATGAAGAGATGATCGCCAGCATTGTAAGCCGCTGGACAGGTATTTCGGTCTCTAAAATGCTTCAGGGTGAAAAAGAGAAGATCCTTGCCATTGAAAGTATCTTGAAAGAAGAGGTAGTAGGACAGGAAGAAGCACTCAAAGCAGTGGCACGTGCCATTAAACGTAACAAAGCAGGGCTTTCTGATGTGAACAGACCTATAGGAAGCTTTATGTTCCTTGGACCGACAGGTGTGGGTAAAACACAGGTAGCCAAAACCTTGGCGAAGTTCCTGTTCGACTCTGAAAAGTCACTTATACGCATCGATATGTCTGAATATATGGAAAAACATGCCGCATCACGTCTGGTGGGTGCACCTCCAGGGTATGTCGGGTACGATGAAGGTGGACAACTCACTGAAGCAGTGAGACGTAAACCCTACTCAGTCATACTCTTCGATGAGATCGAAAAAGCACATCCTGACGTGTTCAACACGCTTTTGCAGGTACTGGATGACGGACGTTTAACAGACAACAAAGGGGTCACGGTAGATTTTAAAAATACCATTATCATTATGACGTCGAACATCGCTTCTGACAAGATCATGACGATCTCTGATAAAGAGGAGCGTGCGACAGCAGTGAATGATGAACTCAAACGAAACTTTAAACCTGAGTTCCTGAACAGACTGGATGACATGGTCATTTTTAATCCGCTGGATCTGGACGCTATTACAAGTATTGTAGATATTCTGTTTAAAGATATTCAGAAAAAATTGGCAGAAAGAGAGATCACTATTACCTTGACTGATGCAGCGAAAGCATACATTGCTGAAGCTGGATTTGACCCTGTATATGGAGCCCGTCCGCTTAAAAGAGCACTTTATGAAGTAGTGGAGGACAGATTGGCTGAACTCATACTCGAAGATAGAGTGGTGGAAGGCTCAAACGTTGCATTTGATGTAAGAGGAGGTGAGATAGAAGTAGCTATCTCCTAATAAATATGGAATATAAAGAGATGAAAAGGCACTAAACACAATCATTACACATTTCTTGTATACTATTAAATTATGAAAGAAAAAAGGACACAGTATGATAAAACATAAAATAAAGAAATTGACACTGGTTGGTGCCTTAACATCGACACTACTGTTTACAGGTTGTACTCCTGAAGAGCAGGCATTTGCTACTGGAGCAGCAGCGGGTGTCGCAGCTGCTGGTTTGGCTTCTTACTCTTATCCGTATTACTATAACAGACCCTATTATTATTACGGAGGACGTTACTATTACGGTGGATATTATAGCCGTGGGTACTACTACTACCGCGGAAACAGATACAGATCTGGTCACTACTATCACAATGGGTACAGATACTATAATGGACGTCGCTATAGAGCAACACCAGGTCGTTACGGATATTACCGAAACAAAGGTGAGTACAACAGATACAGAAAACAGAGACGTAATACAAATAACAGATATAACAGATATAACAATAATACAAGATATAATAAAAATTACAACAGATCCAACTATAAGAGAAATTCTCACAACAGGCGCAATACCTATAACAGAAATACGGGCAACAGAACGAACTATAATAGAGCAAATTACAACCGAAGCTCTTATAGTAGAGGTTCAAGAGCGCATGTTTCTGAAAGAAGGTGATAACTTAAAGTACGCTCTCCTCTAGTATATAGAGGGGGTGTTATACCGCTATACTCTCCAGTACTTTTCCCACCATTAATCCTGCAAACGTACCTACAATGTATCCCATCATTGCCATAAGCACCCCTATGGGAATGAGTGCTTTGGAGTAAGCAGAAGCAAGTATAGGGGCTGAAGCCACACCTCCAATGTTTGCCAGAGAAGCTACCCCCAGTGAAAAAAGATCCAGTTTGAAGAGTTTAGCAAAAAGCACCATGATGACAACATGAATAGCAATAATGACAAAACCTGCAAAAATATACAAAGGAGCTTCTGTTAGTTCAGCAAAGTTTGCACGTGATGCAATGAGTGCCACAATGAGGTAAAGCATCATATTGGCCAGTGTGGAAGCACCTGCACGTTTTGCCAATGGTGTCATAGCAAAGACAATGCCTGCCAATGTTGCCAAAATGACGATCCATGTTGTGGTAGTTAAAAATGAAGTAATTGGTAAGTATAGTGCTATATTTTGTGAGACATACGAGACTGCAACCGCTGCAGCTATCAGCACAGAGATAGAAGTAATGCTGACAGGATCTTTAGCCTCTTCTTTTAAAGCAAGTCTTTCTCCGACTTCATCTATGACAGAGGTATCTGCTTTGCTCCAGTGATTGAATGTTTTGGCAAAAGGCACCAGTGCAAGGAGTATCATGACCCAGATAGCATAGTCTATGGAGTCAATAAGCAGTGTGTACCCCATGGCTGAATCCGGTAAATCCAATGCTCCTTGTATGGCTACCATATTGGCTGTACCACCCATCCAGGAACCCGAAAGGGCTGCAAAAGGTTTCCAGGACGCTTCTGCAAAGTAAGGGTGGAAGAGGGTGAACATACCTATGAAACCTAAAGCAATGCTCAAGGATGCCAAAAAGAAGGTCAATAACATTTTTTTGCCCAGTTTAAAGATCTCACGCATATCTGCAGAGAGCAGCATGAGAAAGATCATGGCAGGAAGCAGGTTGGATTTGACTGCTTTGTAGGTGAGGGTGACAGAGTCCGTTTTCTGCCAGAGTCCAAAGGTTGAAAAGAGCATGACCACAAAGTAAATGATGACGATACTGGGTAAGTATTCAAAGAGTTTTGCCTGCGTCTTTTTTTCGCTATAAACAATGACTGTAGCTATTAGTATGATGGCGGTGAGGTAAAGGAGTCCGTTTTCAATCATTGATATTACTTGTTTTCTTCACAGCAAACCCAAACCTAAAGCTCTTATCTGCTCATATTTGTGGAAGTGAAATGTTTTAAATGCCTTTGTTTCAGGTTCTAAAAGCAGTATATTTTTGTTTGCATATTTGATGTTTGTCTGTGTCTGGTTGTATATGAGCAGTCTCATGGATTTTTCAAACATTTCAACCATATTGCTGGTTTTAAAAAAGTTGTCTGGCATATTTTTTTCAAAAGAGTGTTCACCCATGACATCTACTGCCAACACCTCATCCAGTGAAGCTTCCGTGATACCCAGATTTTCACAAAGAAAGCCGTCCCCATAGGTCTCTCCCCCAATGCTCTTTTCTTCAAAAACACCGGGTATGGCCATCGTTGCAAGTATGGCATCTCTTATGAGTACATCATCTTTGGATGTAAATACTTTTTTGTGACCATTATGAAGATTGGTAGCGATGAGTTTGAGAGGTATATCTGTATCTTTCATTTTTCTTTTTTCAAAGAGTGCATCAAAGATCTTGCCTAATTTGTCATTTTCAATGAAAGAGTTCCCGGTAAAAGAGACCTTTAACCAGTTAAAAAGGTTGGAAAAACGTTTGACCGCTGCATAAATCTCTGCTTCTTTCATGCCAACAGCAACACAAGCACCTATGATCCCGCCCATACTTGTCCCGACGATCTCTTGAGGAATTAGACCTTCTTTTTCAATATCGTGCAGTACGCCAAGATGTGCGATCCCCAGAGCACCACCACCCGAGAGTACTAAAGTAAAATTTTCTGTATAGAAGTCATTTTTTTTCATAACAGTGATTATACCCAAATAGATTTTTAAAATAATGTTATAATGATATCTATTCTTGCAATGAGGAGTAGCCCATCAGCCTTACACCCCTGGAAATGTTATTTACCTATGCTGTCTCAGTGGGTGCAGGTCTGCTCATTGTTATTGCCATAGGGCTACTCTATGAGGGTGAAATGCTACACGCAAAAGCCATACTTTTTGACGATATTGGTGGCATGATAGGTTCAGTCAACTTAGATAACAGAAGTCTTTTTCTCAACTATGAAGTGGTAACCTTTGTCTATTCCGTACAATTCATAGAAGATCTTGACCTATGGATGAAGAGTCTCATCGATGATTCAAGCCGTGGTTTGGAAAAACCCTCCAAAGCAAGAGAAGCCTGTGAAAACATTATGAAAGTGTTTGCCCCTTTAGCCTGATGTTCGTACCTACTACCTTGCACCACCAATCCTGTAAAACTGAATGTAAAGCTTTTCTTCCAGACAGTTTTAGCGTATTGTGCTGGAATGTGCATAAGAACAACAAGAATGTACATTTTATAGACTATCTTGAAAAACAGATAAAACATAAAAAAATCGATCTTCTTCTATTTCAAGAGGCATGTTTTAACAACGACACAGCGTTCATGATTCCAAACTTGGCATTTGATGCAGCAGCAAACCTTGAGATCAATCGTAATTTTTATGGCGTACTTACTGCAAGTAAAATAAATGCATCATATGCAAAAGCCTTTCTTTCTGAGGGGAAAGAGCTATTCATTGGTCCACATAAGAGTATGCTCTTGAGCAGTTATTTATTTAAAGATGGATCCAAAGTATTGGTATTAAATGTTCATGCAATAAATTTTCGAGAAAACGGACGCTACAACAGGGAACTTGTGCGTTTATTTGACTTTATAGCTTCTTATGAAAATCCTATTATTATAGCCGGTGACTTTAACTCCTGGAATAAAAAACGTCTTGAAAGACTGTATGAAAGAGTAAACACATTAAAATTAAAGATGGTTTCTTTTGGAGTAAATAGTGATGTAAAATCATTTCGTGGGAATGATCTTGATTTTATATTTTATAAAGGTCTGGAGTTACTCGATGCTTCTGTAGAGAAGGCGGGAAAATACTCTGATCATAATCCACTTTTTGCAAAATTTAAAAAAATTTAATTATTTTTTCTTTCTGCTGTCACTCTTTTTGTTTTTACCTCTCTGTGTGGCTCTGGATCTTTTTTCCATTTTCTTTTTATGAAAATCATAGCCGCCTTTACGCTCTATGAGTGACTTTTTCTTTGGTTGTTTCTGTCGTGGCTGTTTGTCTGTTAGTTCAAAGCCCGGGTAAATGTCTCTTTTTATATTGAGTTTCAAATGCCTGTCAATTTTTGAAAAAGCATCATAGTCTGTCGTTGTGATGAGTGATATGACCTGGCCTTTATGTCCTGCACGTCCCGTTCTTCCTACCCTGTGTGTGAAGTCGTCTGTGTGTTCAGGCAGTTCATAATTAATGACCATTTCAAGCTGTGGAATGTCTATGCCCCGTGCAGCGATGTCTGTGGCTACAAGTACCTGTGTTTTCCCACTCTTGAGAAGGGCCAGAGACTTTGCTCTGGCACCTCTGTTCAGGTCTCCGTGTATAATAGATGTTCTGATGTTTTTCTTTTTGAGGTATTCGTAGATCTTGTTGGCATGCTCTTTTGAAGAGACAAAAAGTAAGACCTGATTCAAACTTTTGTCTTTTATGAGTTTTGCAACAAGCTCTGCTTTTCTGCTTTTGTCCACTTTATAGGCTCTGTGTACGATGAAGTCTACAATGTCTCTTCTCTGACTTACTTCCACAATGGCGGGGTCTATTAAAAAATCTTTTGCCAGTTTTTTAATATTTTGTGAAATGGTAGCGGAGAACATCAACGTTTGTCTCTCTTTGCCACAGTAATTCAAAATAGCTTTGATCTCACCCAAAAAACCAAGATCAAGCATTGTATCGGCTTCATCGAGTATAACTGTCTGTACATGTTCAAGGTGTATTTTCTTGTCTGCTATGAGTGACTGCAAACGTCCCGGTGTTGCCACCACCACATCAGTCCCTTTTTTTAGACGTTCAAGCTGTGCGCTTTTAGGTATTCCACCCTGAATTTTGACATTTGTTACATCAAGGTATTTCCCATAGTCATTGAGTGAACGTGAAACCTGGTCTACCAGTTCTATCGTAGGCACGATGATAAGTGCCCTAATGACCTTCTGGTCTTTTTTGACAACTTTATGCAGTTTGTTCAGCAGGGGCAGGGTATATGCAGCTGTTTTCCCCGTACCGGATTTGGATGCACCCAATACATCCAAACCTTTCATTGCTGCTGGGATGACCTTGGTTTGTATGGCAGTAGCATTCTCATACTTGAAATGTGCAATGGCTTTTAAGATGTCCGGGTGTAAGTTTAATTTTTCAAATGCTTTGATGGGTGTTCCTTGTTAATGCTGTATAATAAAGCGTATTATAACCAAATATAGGAACGAATCCATTTACATTCGCCTTTCATTTAAAGTTGGTTATTTCTATTAAGTTATGATCGAAATCTTTAAAATAAAATGAGATAATATTTTTAGTTGTACCTGCCCTTCAATAATATCAATACCATTGTTGGTAGTTGATCTTTTATATATAAGTATTTTATCTAGCCTTTAATCAAAGCATAAAACTCTCTGGGTGCATCGACTTCCAGGGTGATCTTGTTTTTGCTTGCAGGATGCACAAAAGAGAGTCTGTGTGCGTGTAGTCCCATGTGTCCGCCTTTGGTTCCGTAACGTTCATCACCAACTACAGCATTTCCCACCCATGCCATATGGGCACGTATCTGGTGTTGTCTTCCTGTTTCAATGTTTACTTCAAGCAGAGAGCGCTTGTCGTTGCTTTCCAAGACTTTGTAATGGGTAATAGCAGACTTGGCATCTTTATGAGCACCTACGTGCATACGGTACTCTTTTTCATCGAGCCTCAAGGGTTCGGTAATTGTGTCTTTTTCCTCTTTGGGTGCACCTTCTACAACAGCAAGGTAGGTTTTTTCTGACTCAGACCATTTAGCCATAACAGCTTCTCTGGTATCTTTGGATGTGGCAAAAAGCAAGATGCCTGAAGTCTCTCTGTCAAGTCGATGCACAGGCCAGAGTTGCACACGCTCTTTTCCTCGGGTAAGTTGTGTGCGAAGCAGGGCAAGGGCATGGTTTTTTGTCTCTTTGTTGCTGCCTACCGATAAGAGTCCGGCAGGTTTGTTGATGGCTATGAGGTCTTTGTCCTGATGGATGATCTCAAGTTTCCTGTTTGATTGTTGTGTACCTTGCGTTCTTGGTTGCACGACACCCACTTCAACGACATCTCCCTCACTAAGGTAAAAGTCATGTTTTGTACTAATGGTACCATTTACGGCTACAGAAGCACTCTGTAAGCGCTGTTTAACTCTCTTTTTGGACCAGCCTTCCAGGACTTCAAAGAGAAAAGGCAGCAGTTTGCTTCTTGTTTTTACTCTGTATTGTTGTCCCATTTTAGACCACGAACATCATTTTGGCTGCAATGACAATGAAGAGACCAAGTACAATGACCAGTTTATGAAAATGATGCTGCATAAAGTTGCTTTTTGTTCCACCTGTGAATTTAATGTAGAGGTTAGAGACTACACCTGCTATGATGATGAGTACCAGTACTATTTTAAACATAAGGATCTTTTGCAGGTCTGTCTCTAAAAATCCTGCTTCAGAGTTCATGTAGCGAGAGAGCATCATACCGCCGGTCAGAACCAAAAAGAGCAGGGTAAGCGGGAAGATCTTAAAACTTCTTTTTCCCAGTGTCTGGTTGACTTTTTGCTGGTTCTCTTTGTCAAGTTTGTTTTTAAGTGCAGAGATGACAGCCAGGTCTGTAAATACATAACCAAGGAACATAATGGCTAAAATGAGGTGCATAATGTGTGCATAAGGATAGAGAAGATCCATAAAAAACCTTTTGTATTATTTTTTATGGATTATACTTTAACTTACTGAAATAGTCATCAATATCCCAAACCTTCTAAAATACGTACCTCTTTACAGCCTAAACGGTTATTCTCTTCACAAGCGAGTTCAAAATACTCTTTGGCTTTAGGAAGGTTGTCTTTTAGACCTTTGCCGTCTCTGTAAATTCGACCCATAAAGATGCACGAGTCAGCATAGCCGCCTCGACAGGCCATATCATAAAAGTTATGGGAGATCGTCTGACTCCGTTTGTCTTTCTCTTTCCCGTAATAGACAGCTACTTTATGGCAGGCGAACATATTTTGACCGCCACATGCTTTGGTATAGAGTTTGAAAGCTTTCTTTTTGTCTTGTGCTACAGCAATACCCTCTGAATAGATCTTTCCCAGTTTGGCACAGCTGTAGTTGTACCCGACATCGCAGGCTTTTGTATAGAGTGGCAAAGCTTTCTTGTCATCTTCTTTGACACCGTCTCCAGCATCATAGACCCTTGCGGCATTTTGACAACCTGCAAAACTCCCTTCTTCTTCACACGCTTTTTCCCAGTGTTTAAGTGCGGTTTTCATATGGCCTTTTTGTGCGGCATTATTGCCATCTTCCAGGGCTGATGCCTGGAGTAAGGTACTTGTTAAAATACCAGCGAGTATTATCTGTTTGAATTGTATTGAAATGTGCATAGTTTACCTTCGTCTTCTGTTTCTATAGTTATTTTGTGTACCGGAGTTCCGGGAACCTCTTTTACCATTGGAGTGACAGGCATCACAGATGGAGAAGCGATAAGAGAAGTCCAGTACTTTTCCGCATCTTCTGCATTTTTTGGTAAAGTGACCCTGTCTGAGTGAATTTTCTATGAAGCTGTTGAGTCTGACCCTGGAAGCTAAAGCCTGTTTGGTGTCTTCAAAGATATCGGGAAATTTAAACGAAAGCCAAAGATAAAGCGATATTTCCCGTACTCTGTCCTCCGCATTTAAAAGCATATCGTTGGTCTGGGCAAAGGCAGGCAGGTCTCTTGGGGGAATGTAAAGGACTTTTCCTCCTGCTTCTATCTGTCGTATGTAACGGTGAAAGACTGATTCAATGTAAGGCGATGAGATGCTCGCAGGTGCACAGGAGAGGTAAAAACGTGTTTTAAGATCTAAGCTGTATTCGTCCACAATCGCAGCGATCTCAAGCATGGAGTCAATATTGGCTGCCATAAAAGGACCGTCAAACTCCATGTTGTCTGCGAAAAAGCCCAAAATAGTAGTAATGTTCTCTGTCTCCAATATCTCTCCGATGAGCATGACATGTTCCAGACTTGCCATGACGGAGACAGGCAGTTGAATGTCGGGAAGAGGTGAGTGAAATACGTTCTTTATGGTTTTTAGGGTATTTTCATCTAAGGCACCTACAAAACCTTTCTCTTCAAATCCGTAACGTCCTGCACGACCGGAGATTTGTGTTACTTCAGTTGGCAGTAGCTCACGACGACGCAAACCGTCAAACTTGTTGTCTTTGGCAAAGAGTATGGTCTTGATGGGAAGGTTAAGCCCCATGGCGATGGCATCGGTAGCTACCAGAATTTCAGACTCTCCTTCTCTGAAACGTCGAGCTTCTTCACGCCTTACCTCGGGAGAGAGGTTTCCGTAAACTACAGAGACTCTGTATTTGTCCGAGAGTTGCTGTTTGAGTGAGAGTACATCCCTTCTTGAGAAGGCTACCACTGCGGTTTTTGGTTCTATTTTCCTTATGGAAGTAGGGTAAGACATCATTTCAAGTTCATTTTTACGTTCAAACGCTACGACTTCAAGTGTTTCACCCAAATAAGCACAAAGCTCTTTGACAGCCGGAAGGGCGTTACTTGAACCCGTGAGTATGACTTTTTTTGCCGGAGCTCCCATGAGTGCATTCGCCCAGGCCCAGCCTCTGTCACGGTCAGAGATCATCTGTATCTCATCGATGACACAGACATCTACATCGACCGAAGTGTTCATCATTTCAATGGTCGAAGAGATATGGGTAGACTCTTCGTCAATGATCTCTTCTTCTCCGGTAATAAGTGAAACGGCCACACCTTCTTTTTTTAAGTTTTCATAACCTTCAAGTGCAAGCAGTCTCAGCGGTGCAAGGTAATAACCGGTGCTTGCCTCTTCCAAAGCTTTGAGTGCCTGATAGGTCTTACCTGAGTTTGTCGGTCCTACATGAAAGATGATCTTTCGTTTCAGCTCTCTTGCCAAAGGAAAAAGATTTTTAAAGTCACGGATGGTCTTTGCCAGTAACTCTTCACGTTTCTGCTTTTCTAAAAGCGGTTTTATGTATTCTCCAAAATGAAAAAGTATACGTCGTTTACTCTTTTCTTTAAACTTCAGTGTATGAGAGCTCTCTACCTGCGGTACAACAAAACGAACAATGAACTCATGGATCTTCAAGAGATCTATATCAATCTTTTCACTCATCTCCTGCATCTCTTCAACAAGGTCGGAAACAGCCACTTTAAAGTGTGCCAGCAGGTCATCGTTCACCCGGTTGATGTCCTCTTTGACAGGAGGTTCCTCAGCCCGCCAAATGAGATTGTAAAAATAAGGTTTTTCATAAGAGACTGAAGTGTTGTAGTAGAGCATCGTTCCAAAAAGGTCATGGCTCTTCTCTTTTTCTATGATAATATGGTCCGTAGACTCAAAAATGTGGTACTTGTTACTGATGCTGCTGAGTATGTTTTCTATGTTTTTCAAAGAGATCGGAGCATGAAAAAGAGGAACGTCCGGTGGCATTTTACGAAGTGCTGTGCTGACTTCATCTTTGTTCAGGTAGGGGTGCTGCTGTTGTGAGAGCATCTCCAAAAATGCAGTGATCTCAGCAGATTTTTTCTCAATACTCTCTTCTTTTATCTGCTGTAATGCTCTGCGTATATCTTCATTGTTCAGTTCCCAAAGTGTCTCAAGGTCCAGAGGGTCAGTGGTGCATAAAAGCTGTTTGGAAAAGTCAAAATCTTCCAGTGCAAAAGTAAAAGAGTGCATGAACTGCATTTCGTTGAGTGTAGTAAACTCTACATGTAAAGATTGTTCCAGTGATGAGAGGCGCTCTTTCATACGCATATAATGCAACTTGGAGATCACTTTCTCAGCGGTGATCTTGGCACTTTTTACATCTATGAAGGCTTCTAGGAGCAGGTTCTCTTCATGTTTGGAGTGCGGCACATCCTCAAGCAACTGTAAGATCTTCTCTACTTTATCGAATGGACGTTTGGTACTGCCGTGATGCACCGCTTTGTAACTCTGTGTCAGGTAAGAGACGATGAGCTCACGTGTACCGGCACCTTCTTCACTCCAGACACGTCGCAGGGCACGTACCATATCATCGTGTTCATGTGAGGGAAGGGTGAGTTCAAGCAGCATAATGAGTTCTATGAGTTTGTCATCATCTACTGTATCTATGCCTTCATCAAAAGGTAGTCCGTTAAAGTAGTTTCGTATTTTATTGTTCAGTTTTATTAAATATTTTTTCTTTTTCTTTGCCATGCTGAAAGTATAGCGAAATCGATGAATAAAGCCACTATATCAATAAACCAACATTTAAAATGAGACCTTATGCATAACTGTCTGTGTATTCCTAACTCTTCCGTACAGGAATGTACTCTGACCAAAGAAAGAAGTGCCTTGGCTTGTATGCCTCAATCTAAACCCTCACTTCTTCGCAAAATAGGTCGTATACGAGATCTCTTTTAAAAATAGCATCAGCGATGAGATGAGAAGGAGCATTGCCAGTATGAAAAAGGTAGAGATAAGTGTGCCGTTGGCAAAGTCAAGTATGGCAGAGAGAAACATCGTCACAATGACCAGTGCAACCATGAGACCCGCTGCAGTGATGAGGCCTATGGCAATATTGGTGGCTCTTAGTCTTTTAAGTAAAAAGGCTTTTCTGCTTAACATCTTTGTAGACATTTTAAAATCTGCATCTACTTGCAGCTTTTTTTCTTCAAAAAGTTGTAGTTTTTCTATTTTGTCTATGATCCGTGTGAGTCTTCCTACAAAAACGTTGAGCAAACCTGCCACAGCAGCCAGTAAAAAAACAGGTGCTACAGAGAGTTGAATAAGATGTGCAACAGAATTGACAACATTTGTATCCATAACAGGGTTCATAGGGCTCCTTTTTTGTGTCTAAAATTATAATAGTTAAACGAAGAATAGTATAATCTGTTAAACAAATAATAAACAGGAAAAATAATGAAATTTTTTTTTATAACACTATTGTTGAGCTATGCTCTGATAGCATCCAATGCTCTCGAAGAGGCTAAAAAGATCGGTGCGGAGACTGACTATGCTACAGCCATTGCCAAAGCCCAAAAAGAGAAGAAAATGCTGGTGATGGTCATTGTGAAAGAAGATTGTCGCTGGTGTGAAAAACTTGTAGACAAAACACTGAGTGAAGCATCCGTTAAAAAAGAACTGGATAAAAATTACATTACGCTGATCATCGATAAAGATGCTGAGTATCCAAGTGTTTTTATTGAAGACTATTTCCCTTCTATTTTTTACATAGACTACGCATCACAGAAGAGTATGTATGGAAATGTCGGTTATGTAGGCAAGAAGTGTTTTTTTAATGATCTCCATGATGCAGAGAATATACGTAAGCAGTTATTTGAAGAGGAGAAGACCGAGGTCTCCCCGCAAGAGTAAGGTCAGATAAGCCCAAGATCAGCCAAAACCGTTTTTACTTTTGGTGATATTTCGCTGAGTTCAAGCATCAGTGCTTCCCAGGCACGGTCTTCTGCATACCACTCTTCAATGCGTTTCATGGAGTCACTTTTCTCTTCCTGGCTCAAAGCATCTGTTTTATCTATGTTCTCTTTGATCGTTTCTAAATGTTTCAAGTTACTTTTACTCATGATATGCTCCTTAGTTTGATTCTATTTAATTATACCATCTATGCATTAATGGAACGTAGTTTGACCACTTTTTTAAATAAAGAGCACCTCTAAATTTAGTCTTTATTTTTCAACGTACAGAAAAAATACATTTCGTGTCCGGTAAGTACTCTTATGAGATTGGTTGAACCCGGTGTGCCTACAGGGTCACCGGCAACCAGGATGTATGTCTTTTCAAGGTTTAGAACGCCACGTTGTATGCCTTGGTCAATGACATCCGCTATCATGAGAGGAGAAGTACAATGGCCTTTTTTTCTGCAGCTTTTGCAAGCATGCTGAGTTTCAGTTCAGAATTTGGAAGTGCAAAGAGTGTGACAGAAGAGATAAGTG
>DQSX01000074.1 GCA_015663065.1 Sulfurovum sp. | reverse complement strand
TACTTTATGCTTAGGGTCATAAAGTAAAATTGGGACACAATCTGCAGTCAGTATGGTGAGAATGACATTTTTCTCTTGTGTGATCAATGCATCACAATCTTCAATGGCATCATCAATACCCTCCCATCCCTTTGTCTCTTGTGCTGTTATAATTTTAATATGGTCACTGTGTGTCTGATTGGCCACAATGAAGTGTAATGCACTGTTTGTGCCAAGATGTTTTGCTATCAGAGCTCTATTTTTGATGATCTCTTGTTCTCTTTCGCCCGTATGCAGTGCCAAAGAAAAACAGTAAGGATGCTCTGTAGATTTATTGCTCACGGCATGAAGCAGATCAGACTGTTTTTTAAAACATTTAAAGCGGTAAAATTCAAGCATAACTACCCTTAGTTTCTTTCTGATATAATACCCTAAAAAATAGGTGAACAATGAATCCTGTACCAAATGTAGATAAACGTGTCTTTAAAAATTTTTCCTATTCGTTGATGTTGCAGCTTCTTCCTATTTTTGCTCTTTCAGCCTATTTGGTCTATGAGATCAACCCCTACCTCTATAAAAAACAGATCATATACTATATTATTGCTGCTATTGCTTTTACCATAGCATCTTTTATCCCCTGGAGAAAGATCATGTGGTGGTTCGCTCCCCTTTTCTATATCGCGAACCTGCTCCTGCTTGCTGCTGTTCCTATTGTCGGTACTTCTGTACTTGGTGCACAAAGATGGATTGAGATACCCGGTATCGGTCTTACCATCCAACCTTCCGAATTTATGAAAGTAGCGGTGATCGTACTGCTCTCTTACCTCATTGTTAAAAAACCACCACCAAAAAGCGGGTATGGTTTATTCAACTTCATTAAACTATCTATTGTCATCATCATCCCTTTTCTCATGATCGCCAAAGAGCCAGACCTTGGTACTGCACTGGTACTGCTCATTACAGGGTATGGGATCTTGTTCATCATAGGTATAGACTGGAAGATCTGGGCTATCATACTGCTCATCGTTGGTGCGGCAGCTCCCATGGCATATGAGTACGGCTTAAAAGATTATCAGAAAAAGCGTATTGTTGATGCAATGAGCAAACCGAGTTACCAGGTAAGACAGGCACTGATCGCCATTGGTTCAGGGGGTATGGAAGGAAAGCCGAAAGAGGATGCCACACAGACACAGCTCAAATTTCTACCGGTTTCATCCACAGACTTTATCTTTGCCTACCTGGGTGAAAGATTTGGCTTTAAAGGGATGCTGCTGCTCATTGGTCTCTATATTCTTCTCATATTCAACCTCTTATACATTGCAGCCAAACATGCAAACGACTACTACATTAAAACCTTCGCCTCGGGCCTTGCTTTTCTCTTCTTCGTCTATATGGGAGTAAACATTTACATGATCATAGGAATGGCCCCTGTTGTAGGACTCCCCCTGCCCATGTTCAGCCACGGAGGAACCTCTTTCATCATTTTTTCAGTAATTTTTGGAATTCTACAAAATTTAATTGCTTTTAAAGACTATAATCGATATACTTCTGACTCGAAAATCAGCTTGACACCAAAAAAATAATTGGCTGTCAAATAGAGCATCTACTAAGGGTCTGTAGCTCAGCTGGTTAGAGCACTCGGCTCATAACCGAGTGGTCCGGGGTTCGAGTCCCCGCGGACCCACCACTTATAACTTCCCAATACATCATATAAATCTATATACTATCAGAACGCATTCATTACTTCAAACATTATTTGCTGTTGAGTAAAGAAACATTTCATATACATCTCTTTGGTCATATACTGCTTTAAAATCTCTTTAGGCACCAGCAGTGAAGGTAAACCTGATGCTCCCGGTGCAATCTCATATTTACCGTACTGTATCTGAAGTCCCTTGTCTGTAATGGCAAAGTAACCCTGTTTTCTAAAGTTCAATAATAATTTGTTTGTTTTAAAAGTAATGAGAAAATCCTCACATGCGATCTCATCTAGCACACGCTTCAATACATACAAGTCAAACACTTCACTGCTACCAAAGAGCGTTTGCCAATCGATCTTCATACCATAGTAACGGTCGTACATATAGAGTGATATATGTCTATTTCCATGTGCTGCACCCACACCGTACGAATACTGAAACACTTCTATAGTGACCATGTCATCATTTATGTAACGCAGTTTCTCTTCATAGGTATATTCACTGCTGTCTGTACCAGTAGCACGACATTCAGTCATATTGTTTTCTACTATGAATTCAGGGGCAACACTTGAGATAGAGAGGGAATCACTAAGAATATCCCCAAACATATAGTCATCCTGTTTAAGTAGTTTAAATCTTTCTACCGGCGTAATATAGCTGTACGCTTCACAAGATTTTCCATACTCTTTTTTAGTGTCTATAAAACGTAAAGACTTTTTGGTATGTATATTTTCAATTTTAACATTCTGCTCTGAATTGTATGCATAAGCAGCTGTTCCTAGTGTAAAACTATACGCCATGAGGAGGAACGAAAGTATTATTACAATCAAAGGGAACTCCTTATTCATTTTTACACAAGATCTATGAACTTTTTATAGTTGTCTATTTTACCATTATGCTGCTTCACAACAAAGCCTAACACAAAGGCATCATCCAGAAGCACTCCTCTCCAAATCTTAGAGAAGAGAAACATTAGGCTTCTCTTGCTGTTGTTTCGATCTCTTTGACGATGGACGGATCTTCCAGTGTTGAAATATCTTGCGTGATCGCTTCCCCTTTGGCTATGGAACGTAAGATCCTTCTCATGATCTTACCGGAACGTGTTTTAGGCAATCCGGGTACTTCTATAATGTGATCTGCCTTGGCGATATTGCCTATCTCACTTGCCAGCAAGGCATTAATATGGTTTTTAATATCTTTGTTGATATGCCCCTCTTTGAGTACGATGTAGATAAAGATGGATTCCCCTTTGATCTCATGCGGACAGCCTACTACTGCAACTTCTGCTACAGCGTCATCTTCTTTCACCACAGCTTCTATCTCAGCAGTACCCATGCGGTGACCGGAGACATTAATGACATCATCTACACGACCAACAATGGTAATATAACCCTCTTTATCTGCCACAGCACCGTCACCGGAAAAGTAAACCGGTCTACCCTCTTTTGACACATCACCAAAATAGGCTTTTTTATAACGCTCAGGATCTCCCCAGATATTTCTCAACATTGACGGCCATGGTTTTGTAATACAGAGCAGTCCAGGTTCATCTGCCTCTTTTGGTACCCCTTCATACGAGAGTATCTCTGTCATAATGCCTGGCAGAGGAAAGGTCGCACATCCCGGCTTAATAGGCGTTGCTCCGGGAAGCGGTGTGATGATGTGTCCGCCTGTCTCAGTCTGCCACCAGGTATCGACAATAGCACACTTTGAATGTCCCACTTTTTCATAGTACCATTGCCATGCAGTAGGATCAATAGGCTCTCCAACGGTTCCCAGTACTTTCAGACTTGAAAGATCATAGTTTTCAGGTTCATCTTTACCCATCTTATGCAGTACACGAATGGCTGTCGGTGCGGTGTAGAATTGGGTTATTTTATGGTCTTGTACCATTTTCCATGCACGGCCTGCATCCGGATAGGTAGGGACCCCTTCAAACATGACAGTGGTTGTCCCTGCTGCAAGCGGACCATAAACGATGTATGTATGCCCAGTGATCCAGCCCACATCAGCCGTACACCAGAAGATATCATCCTCTTTCACGTCAAAGACCCACTCAGTGGTCATTTGCGCCCAAAGGATGTATCCTGCAGTGCTGTGCTGTACACCTTTTGGTTTTCCTGTACTGCCGGAGGTATAGAGTAGGAAAAGCGGATCTTCAGAGTCCATAGGCTCAAAAGGACAGTCATCTGACTGCGCTGTGATCAGTGCATTGTAGTTATGGTCTCTACCCTCAACCCACTCTATCTCTTCATTGTTTCTCTTTACCACAAGAACGGCTTCAACACATTCTCCTCCACGGGAAAGTGCCTCATCCACCACACCTTTAAGCAGGTAAGGTTTGCCTTTTCTGTATGCCCCGTCTGCGGTGATGACGATCTTTGCCTGGGCATCTTCAATACGGTCCTTCAATGCCGCTGATGAGAATCCTCCAAAAACAATGGAATGCACTGCTCCTATTCTTGTACAGGCGAGCATTGCATAGGCAGCTTCGGGGATCATAGGCATATAGAGTACTACTCTGTCCCCCTTTTCAATGCCAAATTCATTCTTAAGCAGGTTTGCCATTTTATTGACACGTTGTGAAAGCTGGAGATAGCTTATCTTCTCTACCTCCCCTCTGTCTCCTTCAAAAAGGATAGCTGTTTTATCTGCTTTATCAGAAAGATGCCTGTCGATACACTGGTTGGAGACATTGAGCTTACCCTTGGTAAACCACTTATAAAAAGGGGCATCACTTTCATCCAGAACTGTATCGTAAGGTGCCAGCCAATCTATCTTCTCATCGGCAAAACCTTGCCAAAAACCTTCATAGTCCTCTAAAGCTCTGTTTTGAAGTTCCCAGTATGCTTCCATACTCGGGATCGCTGCATTTTTTGAAAATTCGGGGTTGGGGTTGTAAATATGTTTTTGCATAACTTCTTCTCCTTAAGTATATATCTCAGTATATTCTTAAATAGAGGAGAAGTCAATTTTTACAGCTGTAATTTCTTTTTAAAGTACTTATCTATATCAAAAAAGATCTCACCGGAATTGTTTTTGTAAGAGAAATTCTTCTTGCTTAATTGATCTATTTTCTCAAAGCCCATAATGGCAAGTATCGTTTTCATAACTTTAATTAGGTTTTTATGGTAGTTGGCGATCTCATTTCCCTTTCGTACCACAATGTATGAAGTACGTTTTTTAGGATCTTGTGTAGCCATACCCACAGGAGACTGATGCGATCCGTAACCAGAACACATTCTTGCCCTGATGCATTCGCTTGACATTATATTCCTTCAGCGATCATTGCATCTGCTATTTTCTTAAATGCAGAGATATTTGCACCATCTACATAATTTCCTTCAACACCATACTCTTTGGCAGTATCTGCAACAGAGTGGCAAATGTACTGCATCGTCTCTTTAAGTCTGTTGTCTACCTCTTCAAATGTCCATCTCTGCATAGCTGCATTCTGACCCATTTCAAAGTTACTTACCGCAACACCACCGGCATTGGCTGCTTTTGCAGGAGCAAAACAGAGTTTATGTTTCAAAAATACTTCAATAGCTTCAGGCGTAGAAGGCATATTGGCACCTTCACTCACCGAGACACAGCCATTTTTAACAAGGTTTTTGGCATCTACTTCTGTCAACTCATTCTGTGTCGCACAAGGGAATGCTGCATGACATTCGATGTTCCAGACAGCATGCCCACCTTTGGGATACTCTGAAACAGGGATATATTGTGCTTCAGGGTGTACTTTTACATATTCTTCAAGAGAGGCACGACGGTTAAATTTTAAATCTTGTAAAAGTTCTATATCAACCCCTCTTGCATCATAAATCGTACCTTTTGAATCTGTACAGGTCACAGGGATGGCTCCTAGTTCGATCAGTTTCTCTATCGTATAGAGTGCTACATTTCCTGCACCTGAGACAGCACAGATCTTACCAGCAAGCGTCTCTTTACCTTCTACTTCCAACATTGTCTCAGTAAAGTAAACGACTCCGTAACCTGTAGCCTGTGGGCGCATTAAAGATCCACCGAAAAAATTTGGTTTACCGGTCAGTACACCGTCAAAAGTAGAAGTGATCTTTTTGTATTCACCAAAAAGGTACCCGATCTCTCTGCCACCTACACCAATGTCACCGGCGGGAACGTCCATACGCGGTCCAATGTATTTATGCAACTCTCTCATAAAAGATGAACAGAACTTCATCACTTCAAAATCACTTTTACCTTTAGGGTCAAAATTAGACCCCCCTTTGGCACCACCGATCGGAAGCCCTGTCAATGCATTTTTGAATATCTGCTCAAACCCAAGGAACTTTAAAATACCTTCATTGACCGTCGGGTGAAAACGCAATCCGCCTTTGTAGGGCCCAAGTGTGTTGTTGAACTGTACACGATACCCGGTGTTGACCTGTATATTCTGATTATCATCCATCCATTCTACTTTGAACTTTATGATCCTGTCCGGGACAGCCAATCTTCTTACAATTGCATTGATATTGTATCTTTTATCTGCAACAAGAAGCGGTGCAATGGAAAGCAGTACTTCCTCCACTGCCTGATAAAATACATCGTGTTCAAATCTATGAGACTCTTTGAAATTACCTATCTCATCTATGATCTTTTTTTTCATTTTTGTAAGTTCACTGGTTGGCATATTTTTCCTTTTTTAATTCATTTTAAAATATTTGCTATTAAGTATACAACTGATACATTTAAAATTTAGCTTACGAAATGAAGAAAAAATATCTCATAGATAGAAGCTTGATGTCCAGTTTCACCACGTTATACCAGTTCAACTAAACTAAAAGCAATAGCTTGATACCATATGAAATCTTTGACCATAAAGGATTATATGTCACAAGTCTACCACTCGAATGCAAAAACAAATCAGCATTCAAGAGAAAGGATACAACACTCTAGTTTAAATAAT
>DQSX01000189.1 GCA_015663065.1 Sulfurovum sp. | reverse complement strand
TGCTCAACGACATCGGCATATTCACATCCTCCATAGTATCTTTTATGCGGATAGCCTTCCGCATATTTGTTGGTAAAAACCGAACCCATCGCTTCCATAACGGCTGGGATGGTAAAGTTCTCAGATGCGATCATTTCAAGATGATCTGTCTGTCTCTCTCTTTCCTTTTCAATAGCTTGAAAAATTTCAGGGTCAAAAGTTTCTAGGGCATAAGACATGATGTTCCTTTGGGGGAATAAATTTAAATGTATTTATAGCAAAATTACTCTAAGGGCTTTATTATATTCTATTAAACCTGTTCATACACAAAGCAATTATCGTCTATTTTACAATGCGGCGATAAACTCTTGTAGAGAAGAGGGGGAGTTTTGTTATAATGATTGTTATGCAGGCACATGATTTTTTTCTGATATTACTACTGATATTGATAGGAGCACGTATCTTTGCCGAGCTCTTTATCAGACTCGGACTTCCTCCTGTCCTTGGAGAGTTGGCGGCCGGGCTGGTTCTCGGTCCTACTTTTTTGGCTGGGTAACGTTGAATGATACTATTAAACTGATTGCTGAAATAGGTATTATTCTGTTACTGTTTGATGTGGGACTGGATACTGACCTCAAACGTCTAAAAGAGAGTGGTTGGAATGCAACTCTTGTTGCTATAGGAGGTTTTGTACTTCCTTTAATGCTCGGAACAGTAGTGGCATATTATGTTTTTAATCTCTCTCTGATCTCATCACTCTTTATTGGGGGTACTATTACGGCGACGAGTATCGGAATTACTGTACGTGTACTCAAAGATTTGAAGAAAAATCAGAGTCTGGAAGGTGAGATCGTTCTTGGAGCTGCCGTGCTGGATGATATTTTTGGTGTTGTTCTGCTGGCAATTCTTTACGATTTTTCTCAAAGTGGTGAGGTCAACTTTGTTGATACCGGTCGGATTTTCCTGTTCATTATTGTTTTTTTTGTTACAGCGCCGATTGCAGCAAAAATGATTGCGATCTTAATCCATAAATATGAAGGACAGACGAATTACCCGGGGTTGATCCCCACGGCTATTATCTCACTGGTACTTTTTTTCGCATGGTTGGCACATCAGATGGGTGCACCGGAGATCATTGGCGGGTTTGCGGCAGGTTTGGCACTCTCAAGGCGTTTCTTTTTACCGTTTGGTGCAATACTCCATGAAAACCAGGCGTTTTCGGACAAGATAGAAAAGCAGATCAGCCCGATAGTCTACCTTTTTACACCTATTTTCTTTGTAACGGTCGGGGTCTCTATCAATATGCAGGAGATTAACTGGGGAGCATCCCATGTTTGGCTTTTTGGCGGGTCGATTCTGATTGTTGCGGTGATCGGGAAAATGATCTTCCCTTTTTTACTTAAATCAATACCTTCTTATAAGAAAGTAATTGTCGGACTCTCCATGGTGCCGCGTGGTGAAGTGGGATTGATCTTTGCAGAGATCGGCCGTGCAAGTAATATTTTTACCAATGAGATTTATGCTGCGCTGATTTTGGTGATTGTGCTTACCACCATGCTTCCACCGTTTCTGATTAAATTAGTATATGGGAAGAATAAAGCCAGATAGATTCTGTCTGGGTAGAAGAGGTTTGCCAGAGCGTATACCAAATACTTCAGATACTGCACCCGGGATATATATGGGCGTATGGGGTTATTAGAGGTGCCCATATGTCATGTATGATAAACCAAAAAAAGTTTCTTGGCTGATATAAGTACGTATATACGTTACTGCAGAGAGTGCAGTAACGAAGTATAGCCTGAAGAGATATCTGATCTTTATTTTTTATTCTCTTGTTCTCGTTTTTTACAAGCCGCTGCATCGATACAGAAGAAACCTTTACCTTTTTTAGCGGGCTTGAGTTCTTCTTCGTTGGTGTTACCGCACTTCTTACAGCCATTTTTTGGCTTTTCCTCCAATGC
>DQSX01000056.1 GCA_015663065.1 Sulfurovum sp. | reverse complement strand
TAGACTTATGAGTGATAAAATACTGGTGCTAGAAGCATAAAGAATTCTTAACATATTTTTATTTATTATTTATTTAGAACACCACAAAAATCTAAATCAGTTTGAATATTGAGACCTTTAAATTCTTTATGGGCTACGAGAAAAGTAACAACATCAGCTTCTTCGAGAGCATTTGCATAATCAATCACTTCAAATTCTTTAAGTTCTTTCACGTTTGGTTCTACCGCAAGCACTTTGATCCCATCTGCTATGAGCTTTCTCGTAATATAGAGTGCAGGTGATTCTCTTAGATCATCAATATCTGGTTTAAAAGCAAGACCCATGCATGCTACTTTTGCTTTTCTCCCATTTTCAGTTTCAAATTTTAGTGCTTCATTTTTTATTTTCTCTATCGCCCACTCTGTTTTATAGGTATTGACCTCACGAGCAGTTCTTATCATCTTCGCATCTTCACCACCTGCATGAACGATGAACCACGGATCAACAGCGATACAGTGTCCACCTACACCGGCTCCAGGCTGAAGAATGTTTACTCGTGGATGACGGTTTGCAAGAGCTATGAGTTCCCAAACATCTATGTCAAATTTATCGCAGAGGATAGAGAGTTCATTGGCAAAAGCGATGTTCGTATCACGGAAAGAGTTTTCAGTCAGTTTCGCCATCTCAGCTGTTTTGGCATCTGTCGAAAGTACTGCGCCCTCTACAAAAGTGTTATAAAAAGCTATAGTTGCTTCTGTAGCCTCTGGAGTAGTTCCACCAACAATACGATCATTTTCTACTAGTTCTATCATGATGCGACCAGGTAAAACACGTTCTGGACAGTGTGCAATGAACAGTGTAGTAGTATCGATCCCTTCTTCTTTTAGTATTTCTTCCATCATGTCTGTAGTGCCTACAGGAGATGTTGATTCTAAAATGACAATGTCCCCAGCTTTCACATAAGGGACAATGGCTTTTGTTGCAGAAACGATGTAGTCAACATTTGGTACATAGCCCTCATGAAAAGGAGTAGGTACAGCAATAATAAAGACATCTGCTTCTGTAGGTTTTAGATCAGCTTTGAGTTTACCTGATTTTACAGCAGAACTTACAAAAGTATCTAAACCTGGTTCAACAATATGTATGTCTCCATTATTTATGGTATCTATAGTACTTTGAACCACATCGACACCATGGACATCATGCCCTCGGTTTGCCAGTAGTGCTGCTGTTGGCAGTCCAATGTATCCTAGACCTATAACACATATTTTTTTATCTCTAGTTGTCATTTTACTTTCCTTTTAAAAATTGTATTATTTTTTTACAAGCATGACCATCACCGTAGGGGTTATGTGCTTTTGACATTATACTGTATGCTTCAGGGGAATTCAGTAACTTTTGTGCTTCATTTATAATTAATTGTGTGTTTGTTCCTACAAGCTTAACCGTACCCGCATCTAAAGCTTCTGGACGTTCTGTTGTGTCTCGCATGACAAGTACCGGTTTACCTAAAGAAGGGGCTTCTTCTTGTACTCCACCACTGTCGGTGATGATGAAGTAAGACTTGTCCATCATGTAAATGAACTGTTCGTATTGGAGGGGTTCTATGAGATGGACATTGTTTATGTCCGAGAGTAACTCTTTGACCGGTTTTTGAACGTTAGGGTTTAAATGTACAGGGTAGACAATATCAATATCTGGATTGCTAAGCGCAATTTCTTTGAGAGCGGTACAAATGTTTATGAAACCTTGACCGTGGTTTTCTCTTCTGTGACCCGTGACCAATATTATCTTTTTGTCATCTTGCAGGATGTAATCAAGTGTTGCTAAGTGCTTCGTAATATCTGTTTCTAGTTGTCTGTTAGATTTGATTTTTTCTAAAGCTAAAAAGAGTGCATCAATGACAGTGTTACCTGTCACTTCGATAGCATCTTCATTGACATTCTCTTTTAAAAGATTATCTTTTGAAGTGCTTGTTGGAGCAAAGTGATAGGTGGTGATCTGAGTTGTGAGTTGACGGTTTGCTTCTTCTGGCCAGGGAGAATAAATGTCACCTGTTCTAAGACCTGCTTCAATGTGTGCTACTTTTATCTGTTGGTAAAAGGCTGCCAAAGAAGCTGCAAAGGTTGTAGATGTATCACCATGCACAAAGACAACATCGGGTTGAAAGTCACTCAGTACAGGTTTCATGCCAAGAAGAACATTAGAAGTAACATCATAAAGATCTTGCCCTGGCTTCATGATGTCAAGATCATAGTCAGGAACGATCTCAAAAAGGTCAAGCACCTGGTCAAGCATCTCACGGTGTTGTGCTGTGACACAGACTTTAGTTTCAAAGTCTTTTGTATACTTTTGAAATTCTTTTACTAAAGGTGCCATTTTTATGGCTTCTGGACGAGTACCAAAGACAATAAGTATTTTTTGCATTAAGCTTGTCCTTGAGTATAAAAATAATTCGTAGCCTCCACAAAGCCATCCACAGAACCACAGTCAAAACGCTTACCTTTAAATTTGTAGGCAATGACTTTTCCCTGTTTCGCTTGTTCAAGTAGGGCATC
>DQSX01000153.1 GCA_015663065.1 Sulfurovum sp. | reverse complement strand
CGGATGATCTCGTAGGTCTCTTTATTTTTCAACATACCGTCCTGGTGTATCCCGCTCTCATGGGCAAAAGCATTTTTACCCACAATGGCTTTGTTGGGCTGTGGCTCAATACCTGTTATACTGGCGATCAAACGGCTGGATGGGTAGATCTCTTTGGTATTGATATTGGTCTTGAAGTCTGCAAAAACATCTGAGCGCGTTTTCAATGCCATGACGATCTCTTCCAACGCAGCATTCCCCGCTCTCTCACCCAAGCCGTTAATGGTACACTCTATCTGTCTGGCACCATTGACTACTGCTTCTAAAGAGTTTGCTACACCTAAGCCCAAGTCATTGTGGTTATGTACAGAGATGATGGCTCTGCCTTTGGTGTATTCACTCATCTCTTTGACCATGGCACCGATCTCAAAAGGCAACCTGAAACCAACTGTGTCAGGCAAGTTAATGGTTGTTACACCTGCTTCAATGACCGCATCGCTTATCTCTTTCATGAAGCCCATGTCTGAACGTCCTGCATCTTCACAGGAGAACTCTACGTCGTCTACAAAAGTACGTGCATATTCAACCGCACGTACGGCTCTTTTTATGACTTCATCTGGAGTCATTTTAAGCTTGTGTTCCATGTGTATCTTGGAAGTAGCGATGAACGTATGGATACGTTGCATCTTTGCTTTGGCTATGGCTTCTCCGGCTGCTTTGATGTCGGAGTCAATGGCTCTTGCCAATGAACAGACGGTTGAGTTTGTGACGCGCTGTGATATTTTATCGATAGCATCAAAATCTCCCGGGCTTGCTGCTGCAAAACCTGCTTCTATGATGTCTACACCCAAACGCTCTAACTGTGCTGCGATCTGGATCTTCTCTTCGGTGTTCATGGAAGCACCGGGACTC
This sequence comes from Sulfurovum sp., assembly GCA_015663065.1. GTDB lineage: Bacteria > Campylobacterota > Campylobacteria > Campylobacterales > Sulfurovaceae > Sulfurovum. The sequence goes on along the minus strand of DQSX01000153.1, from coordinate 5,620 downwards.
TGCTCACCGTCTCTTAATGTGGTGTCAAATATTTTAATGGTTTCTTGATTCATTTTTATTACCTTGTTATATCTGCATGTCATCCTGAACTTGTTTCAGGATCTCTGTTGGTCTCAAAGGGTATTTTGAAACTTTAGGGGATTCCGGATCAAGTCCGGAATGACGTAGTTTAAAATTGTCTAATTTTACCTAAAATTTGATTAGGAGTGTTTAGAATAGAATGGCTTGTGTAAAATATATGTGGATAGTTGGACTATTAGTGTGCGAGCAGCAGCAGGAGAGAAGTGTCTTTAGTGAAAATAGTGTTTGTATTAATGATGGTTTTCATGATGTTCTCCTGTTGATTTTTTAGAAGTATACTTTATTTGGAAGCTTGTGTCAAGTGAAACCCCAGGAACATCAGGAACCTCAAACTTGTTCGAGACGTTTTACTTTAAAATGCATAAGCTTTTCCTGAACGAGTTTAGGGTTCCAATTAGGAAACTCAAACTTGTTTGAGAAAAAAGTTATGTATATTATTGTAATTTATGTCCTAAACAAGCTTAGCGTTCCTATTTTTTGATCTTAATATTTCTTAAGTTAAGTGTTTTTAAGGCACGAATCGGTCCATACAATGTATATGCCAAAATAATCAGTGCAAACCCTTCTGCTGAAAACAGATAAAGAAGAGAAGCGGCAATGGTGAGCAGTATGAGTGTTCTAAAAACTATCGGTTTGTCAAGTTTTACTTTTTTAAAAGAGGGGTAACGAAAATTACTGACCATGAGTATGGCAACACCAAGTGCCAAAAAGAGTAAAACAATACTGTAATCTTCCAAAGCATATTTGTGAAAAAGCAGTATCCACATAGAGACAAAAATGGCAGCAGTTGGAATAGGAAGCCCTATAAAGACATTGGGGTCTGTTTTGGCTGTGGAGATGTTGAAACGTGCCAGACGAATAGCACCAAAGATCACGTACAGTGCAGAGACCAAAATACCAAAACGTCCAAATGCATGTCCAATGAAAAAATAAAGTATCATAGCCGGAGCAATGCCGAAAGAGATGATGTCTGCCAGAGAGTCAAACTCTACACCAAACTGACTGGTGGTGTTGGTCATACGTGCGATCCTGCCATCCAATCCATCAAAGATGAGGGCAAGAAGTATGAGCCATGAAGCCAAAACAAAATGACCTTTACTTGCTTCTACGATGCTTATGACACCTACAAAAATACTAGATGCTGTAAACAGGTTTGGTAACACATAAAGAAGGTTTGACCTGTGCATTGCTATGCTTCTTTTGCTGCTTCTTCATCTTTTTTTGCTGCTTCTGTCCTTGCTTTGGCAGCAGCGATCTTCTCACCATGGGCCAAACGGCTCTCCATACCGTGCTCTTTTTCAAATTCATCAATAATAGAACGTACTTTTGTTCCCTCAATAACCTCTATATCAAGCAGTACAGCTGCCATATTTTCAATGGCACCATGATATTCATTGAGTGTCTTTTTGACAAACGCATAACGTTCAGAAAGTGTACCTTTGATATGTGCATCAATATCTTCAGCCATTTTTTCACTGTAGTCTGTAGAAGCCATACCACCGCCAAGGAAGGAGTTTTCGCTTCTTTTGAGAACCATGAGCCCGGCCACTTCAGACATACCGTAGACAGAGATCATATCTTTTAGGATGGCTGTGGCACGGTCAAGGTCATTGCCTGCACCTGTGGAGATCTCACCGATGAAAACCTCTTCTGCTGCGCGACCACCCAAAAGGACATCTATCTCAGCCATGAGTTCATGTTTTTGTTTCAAAAATCTGTCTTCATCATCGGGGAGGTGCAGCGTATACCCCAGTGCACCTAGCCCTCTTGGGATAATGGAAACTTTAGTGACACGTGTGGCACCTTTGGTAAGTTCCGCCATCAGTGCATGTCCACTTTCATGGTAAGCAACGATTTTCTTCTCTACTTCAGAGATCTTTCTGTTTTTCTTTTCAAGACCTACAAAGGAGCGCTCAATAGATTCCAAAAGATCAGACTGCTCTATCTCTTTTTTGTTGAATCTACCTGCAAGCAGAGCCGCTTCATTGATGATGTTCGCCAAGTCAGCACCGGCAAGTCCGGCAGTCTGTTTTGCTACGATATGAAGGTCAACCTTTTTAGAGAGCTTGACCCCTTTTGAGTGCACTTTCAAGATGGCCAAACGACCATCATAGTCCGGTTTGTCTACAAGCACCTGTCTGTCAAAACGTCCTGCACGAAGCAGGGCGGCATCCAGGGTTTCGGGTCTGTTTGTTGCAGCAAGAACAATGACAGGCGTGTCCGTACCAAAACCGTCCATCTCAGCCAGGAGTTGGTTGAGTGTCTGTTCTCTCTCATCATTTCCGCCCATTTGACCACCGGATGCACGGCTTTTACCAATGGCATCGATCTCATCGATGAAGATGATCGAAGGAGCCTCTTTTTTTGCCTGGGCAAAAAGGTCACGTACACGGCTTGCACCCACCCCTACGAACATTTCAATGAATCCTGAACCGGACACAGAAAAGAAAGGCACAGAAGCTTCACCTGCCACTGCTTTTGCAAGCAAGGTTTTACCTGTACCCGGAGGTCCCACAAGTAAAAGTCCTTTAGGGATCTTTGCACCCAGTTCCATATAACGCTCGGGGAACTTCAGGAAATCCACGATCTCTTTGACTTCATCTTTGGCTTCTTCTACCCCCTGCACATCGGCAAACTTGGTATCGGGTTTTTCTGCAGAGATGAGCTTGTCTGCTTTGCCTGCACCCAGTACGCCACCCATACCTTTGGACATCTTTTTGGCTAGGAAGATCCAGATACCAAAGAAAATGAGGATAGGCAGCATCATGCTTATGAGTTCTGAGAGGAAACCGTTCCCCATTACACCTTCATAAGTGATCTTTTTTTCTTCCAAAAGGGGGATGAGTTTTTCATCATAGGTAGGCACGTTTTGTGCCACGTAACGTACTTTTCGTCCTTCACTCTCAGAAATAGCTTCAATGCTTGAAGGTGTGAGTTTGACAGACTTAATATTTCCCTCTTCAATTTTCTTTTTAATTTCAGAATATTTTACCTGTTTGGTTTGTGAGACTTTTTGCGTGTTCATCATAGAACTTAAACTGTCACCTTCTCCTACAAATGATTTGAAGATCAAGATGATCACCATAGAGAAAATGGCAAATGCCAAAAGTGGGTTATTATTGAAAAAATTATTATTGTTATTGTCGTTATTATTGTTATCGTTAGCCACGTGTTTCCTTTTTATAGACCAGTGTTACCCACTCATCCTTTTCTGTTCTTTTTTCCAGTGTCAAGTCGGCAAATGCCTCTTTCACTCTCTCTTCTTTTTTGTCTAATATACCTGAAAGTATAAGGTATCCGTTCTCTTTGACTGCTGATTTAAGGTCTTTTGCTATGAAGCGTAAGACATCTGCAATGATATTGGCAATGACGACATCATATTTTCCCTCAGCCTTATCGATAGACCCTTCCCAGAGTTTGTCGTAACTCTCTTCATTCAATGCAAAGTTCTCTTTACAGCTTTCTACCGAAAGAGGGTCAGTGTCACAAAGATCAATACGTGCACCCAGTTTTTTACAGGCAAGACCCAAAATACCTGAACCACAGCCTACATCGATGACCTTGTCTTCAGGTTTTACATAGGTGCTGATTGCTTCCAGACAGGAAAATGTTGTTGCATGATGTCCTGAACCAAAAGCAAGCGCCGGATCAATCTTAATATTGATGAAATCTTCTTTTGCTTCATACCAGGATGGGAAAATGTAAAACTTACCGGCTTCTATAGGTTGCACAGAGTCCTGGTAGGTTTTGATCCAGTCCACATTCTCTTTTTCTTCAAGTGTATAGGTCATCTCTACAGGTTTCTCTAAATTACCGGCCAAGGATACAAGAGCATCTTTAACGAAAGTTAAATCAGACTCGGATCTTACAATAATTTGCCCATCTCCAAGTTCTACACCTTCATCAGAAAGATTTAAAATGTAATCTGCAATGACTTCAACAAAACTGTTATCCAGTTTTATAGTCAGTTCATAGTACTTATCTTGCATTGATTTCCTTGAATGCCTCTTCAAGATCAAGTGTGCCTTCGTAAAAAGCTTTCCCTACGATAGTACCATCGACACCAGCTTCGAGTAGAGCATGAATGTCTGTCATATCTTTTAATCCGCCGGATGCAATAGTTTCAAGCCCTGAAGCTTTAGCGATCTCTACTGTAAAATCTACATTTACTCCTGTCATCATCCCGTCACGTCCAACATCTGTACAGATAATGGCTTCAACCCCGCAAGCAGCAAATTCACGTGCAAGGTCAGTGGCTTTCATATCGGAAGTTTCCGCCCAGCCTTCAACGGCAACCATGCCGTCAATGGCATCTATACCAACAACTATCGGATATTTGGCTGCCATATCTTTTACAAATTGTGCATCTTTAACTGCAATAGACCCTAAAATAAGTCTGTCAATACCAAGTTCCAAATACATCTTAATGGTCGCTTCATCACGAATACCGCCACCCAGTTCCAGCTTTAGATTACAGTGTTCACGAATTTTTTTGATCTGCTCCAGGTTTTCAGGTTTACCGGCAAAGGCACCGTTAAGGTCTACAAGGTGAACCCATTCGCTGCCAAGCTCTTCAAATCTTTTAGCCACTTGCCAAGGCTCATCAGAATATATTTTTGCAGATTCCATAAGTCCTTTGCTAAGCCTTACGGCTTTGCCGTCTTTTAAATCTATCGCAGGTAGTATTGTCATTGTTTTTCCTATAATTTTGCAAAATTTTCTATAATTTTAAGTCCATTTTCATGGCTTTTTTCAGGGTGAGGCTGAATGCCGTAAATATTTCCGTTCTGAACGGCAGAGACAAACTCATAACCGTAGTGCGTTTTGCCTATGGCATACTTATCCTCGCACACAGCATGAAAGGAGTGAACAAAGTAGAGGTAGAAATCATTAGGTAAACCATCAAACAGTTTTGTAGGGGTCAGACCCCTGCAAAACATCTCGTTCCAGCCCATATGTGGTACTTTTTGCGGATGGTCAAAAGCATTTTCATCAAAGGCAACTACTTTTCCGGGAATAAGACCCAAACCTTCAGTAGCACCAAACTCTTCAGAACTCTCAAACAAAAGCTGCATACCCAGGCAGATACCAAGCAAAGGTTTACCTGAAGTTGCATACGCTTTAACAGCCTCATCCATGCCATTACTTTTTAAATGCGCCATAGCATCACCAAAAGCACCCACACCAGGCAAGATGAGTTTGTCATACTGCGAAAGTCTGGAAGGGTCAGACTCCAGTGTTGCATCTGCACCCACTTTGGCAAAAGCGTTAATCACTGAAGCGAGGTTACCCATGTTGTAATCGACGATACCGATCATGAAATTTCCTTGAAAATTTCAAGTGAGGAGTGAGGAGTGAGGAGTGAGGAATGAATCTGTTTCACCTTATTGCCTTGCTTTTAAATTAATGTGATTATATCGAAAGAAGTTGAAATGTGTTAAAATGTCAAAAAATATTAAGGCTTATTGGTGAAAATTGCGATTGTGAAACTCTCTGCTTTAGGTGATATTGTTCATGCCATGGCTGTTTTGCAGTTTAT
>DQSX01000123.1 GCA_015663065.1 Sulfurovum sp. | reverse complement strand
CGTCAAGGCTAAAGACGCTTCCAGGGAGATACGCTCTGTAGATTTTTTGTAGTCAATACCATACTCTCTTGGGTCAACTTTTATCTCTGTAACTTTACCATTCTCAACAATGGTAATGGCACATTTTGAAAAGATCTCAGGGGTGCCTTCATTACCTTTGATGATGACCAGTTTTTTGTAACGATCCTTAAAAAGTTTTATATATTTCTCTACAAAAGGTTTATGAAAAGCACCAATGATGGCGGTGTCACTCTGTGTGATATTCAAAAGTTTTTCAATGGTGTTGAAAGAAGAACGCAACCCAAGTTTTTCTCTGATGAGTGAAAAGTCGTATAGTTCGGGGAAGTATTGTTCCCGGTCAAAATAGTAGGTATTGTCTGTTAAGTCTGTATTGTCACAGATCTCTTTGAGCGTAGTTCCGTTCTTTGCAGGCTGTAAAAGTCCACCATGAAAAGAAAGATTGATATCATAGCTTTGCAGATATTTTGCCACCAGTGGAAAGATATAAGGATTTTTCACTTTACCATCATAGGGATAGCCAAATTCTATGGAGTTTTCAAGTGGTGCATGTTTGATGAATTCATCAAAGACTTCAATGGAAGCAGCAAACTCTTCAATGCTCTCTCCTTTTACCCTCCAACCTAACATAAAGGCAGCTACCTGCTCAGGGAGAACCTCTTTGTTTAAAAAGGCCCGCATAACAACTTTCATCTCCTCTTTAGTAAGGTCACGGTTGCGTTTTGGACCGGTACCTACACATTTGAGATAGGGTAAAAATTCTTCTGAGGTCATCATTAAAAGTCGTTCAGGTCAATACTTGACTTGGCATAGTTGGAAACGTTAGACTCAAAGAAATTGGACTTCACTTCATTCATCTCTAAGTGTTTGGTAACCAGTTTTTGCAAATAGGTGGTAGAGGTCTCTTTAAAGATGGGCTCTAAACCAATTTTTTTAAGTCTGTCATTGGCGTAGTTGTGTACCGTTTGCTCCATCAACTCAGGTGTCACACCCATGATTGGGAATTGATCCAAGAGATAATTTCCGTACTCCAACTCGATCTTCACGGCATCTTCTATCATGGTATGTGCAGCATCGATGGTACTTGTCTGGATCTTGTTCTCTTTTTGAATGGTTTTAAAGATGTTTGCAAAAAGTGGCAAGTGGGTATTGAGTTCATCTCTGGCAATGAATTTGATCATGTCTCTTGCGCCGGGTACTTTGTCTCCCAGCAAATAGATATAGCTGAAGCCAAGAAGGAAATAGATACCTTCAAGGTTGACCGATGCCATGGCAGAGAGTAACATTTTGTCTACAGAATTTCCATCTATGTAGCGGGCGAACTGCTCAGCGATCTTCATGTTTTTCTGGTTGAGCATGTCATCGTATTTGTATAGGTTAAAGACTTCATCAGAGTTTCCGCAGGCATCAAGCAGCACAGCATAACTTTTGGAGTGGTTGACTTCCTGCATCATTTGCAGGGTGAGGGTAGCTTTTACCAGACGATTGGTAGCCAAAGATCTAAAGTCGCTTAGGAACTCCTCTTGCGCAGAGTCATTGAAACTCAGTTGTGCAAAAGTCATTTTATAGATGGACTGTTCATTGGGAGAGAGTTTGTCAAAGTTCTTTTTCTCAGAAGAGGTATTCACTTCAGAGGGAAACCAGGTGTTTGCATTCATAAGGTCATAAATATTTGAGTCCCAGCGGTATTTGGAACGGTTGAAGTCTACAAAACCTGTAGGCGACCCTCCAAAGATCTTTTCATCAAGTATCTCATCACCTTGCGGGTCATAATAGTGTTTTACATCCATCTGTTTCTCTCCATCTTTTTGAATTAGTATACCATTTTATCGTCTCATTCTACTAAATCTATTGACGAGTGTCAAGTTTGTTTTTGTATCTATTACAAGACAATTTCTATCCTATATATTGATATTTATCAAGAATGCCGATCGGATTTTTGACTATACTGAAAAAAATAAGGAGCAGATTATGCATAAACTCATCCACCCCGTTACTATTGCCCTTGTGGTGGTGACGATGATCATCTCTTTACCATTTTTCATAAAAAAAGAAACAGTGGTGTTGACAGATGCACAGCTAAGAGACCGTGCACTCTCTACAACGTTTAAACCGGTGCCAAAAACTTATGATGCTTTGTTAAAAGCAGTAGACAACCCGGAAAACCCTATGAGCAAAGAGAAGATCGCACTGGGTAAAGAACTTTTTAATGATACGCTTCTCTCTCAGGATAAAACGATCTCCTGTGCCTCCTGTCATAAACTGGATGAGGGTGGTGATGACAATATTCCTACAGCCATAGGACATCAGGGGCAGGCCAATCCTTCTCACTTGAACTCTCCGACCGTACTCAATGCTGCACTTGCCAAAGCACAGTTTTGGGATGGAAGGGCAAAAGATGTAGAGGAGCAGGCCGGCGGACCTATACAGGCACCTTTTGAAATGCATATGACACCCCAGGAGGTAGAGGAACGTTTAAACGCTTCTGCCGTTTATGTAGAAAAATTTAAAAATGTTTTTAATGAAAACAACATTAGCTTTGAGCAGGTAAGAAAAGCAATCGGTGCTTATGAGCGTACATTGCTGACCAGAGGTGCATACGACCGCTTCCTCGAAGGAGATGACTCTGCCATATCTGCAGAAGCAAAACGGGGTATGACACTCTTTCTTAGCAAAGGCTGTAAAGGCTGCCATGCAGGGGTGTCAGTAGGTGGACAGAGTGTGCAGAAATTCCCGCTTAGATCTTACCTTACTGAGTATATCGGACTATGGTTTGAACCAGATATCCGTGTCAAAGAGAGTCCGTATCCTTTTATCAATGAAGGAGGATTCCTTGGAAAAGATGCTGAGCAGAAATTCCGTGTACCGATCTTGCGAAATGTCACTAAAACAGGACCTTATTTTCATAACGGTGCGGTAGACAAACTGGAAGAGGCTGTACGCATTATGAGTAAATATCAGTTGGGGAATGAGTTTACCCCTGAGCAGATAGAAGATGTGGTAGCATTTTTAAAAACACTTGAGGGAGATGTGGTAGAATACGATATTCAATAAAGCCAAGGGTAGGTATGCAACAAGCGAAAATAAGAATTCAGAAAAAGATACTGTTCCTTATGATGCTCAGCTCTTTTGTCGTTTTTTCCTTCATGCTTTATGCTGTACTGAGCGGGGGATCTATAGTGGTATTGGACAGTTGGATCTCTGAGCATGTTCCAAACATGCAAAGTCCTGCTCTGACAACATGGGTGATCTTCATTACAAATATCAATGGTGTTGTGGGCTCTGTAATCATTTCGGCAGCTGTCATTGCTCTCTTACTCTCTAAAAAGTATTATAAAGATGCGCAGTTTTATCTACTGGCTTTTTTAGGTTCTTCAGCGCTCTTTACTTTTATAAAACTTTTGGTTGAACGCAGCAGACCGGTATTGAAAATAGTCAATGAACAGGGGCTCTCTTTCCCTTCCGGACACTCTAGCATGTCCATGACCATTGCCTTGTCACTGACACTTATCATGCTGACAAAAGTCTCTTCACCTCTAAGGCGTGACTTGCTCATGCTGTTTTGTGTTGTCTGGCCACTGCTTATAGTCTCTACAAGACTCTATCTGAATGTTCATTGGTTCTCAGATACCATTGCAGGTCTCAGTCTCAGTATTTTTTGGACAGCATTCTCTTACTTTCTTATATACAAAAAAGAGGCTGTTTAAATACGAGACTATTTGATCTCAAATCTTTTTTTGCTCAGTACAATGAACTCAGTGACAGATCTATCTGTAATTTCAAGCTTTTTTGCAGTTTTTGGATTGACCACATAGTACCCGAATTTTACTACAATGGCATCACCTTTTTTGAGTGATTCTTTGTATTTCACAACACGTGTTTCAAGTGCTTTGATAGTGGTATCTGAAATAATAGCATCTGCCAGCCAAGGCATGGATGGTTTTCCGTCTGTACCTATGACTCTTGTAAAAGACTCAGTTTTAAGATTTATGCTTTTGCCGTCACGTTCTATGCTGACTCTCAGTTGATTAAGTCTTAACGGTTGAGGGAACAGTGTATGTGTGGCTTCATTTTTGATGAAGATATCAAATCCTTTGGCATTTTCCTGCATAGAAAGTTTGATATACTTTGAAAGCAGTGCAGGTGTAGAGTTGTGGATGCTCTGACCATGGAAAGCATGTGTTGCACTCTCTTTTTGATTGGCAAGAGACCCTTGAACCTGAGGAAGGTGGCATGAGATACAACTCTCTTTGGAATCTCCCTGTTTGACTTCAAGGTCACACACTGTAAAACCTTTTGCGTTTTGTTTGTGAGAGTGACAACCCATACAAGAGTCTCCATTGTAGTACCCTTCGTTAGAGTAGTCAATGTCATGGTAAGGTGAACCGGATTTTGTTTTGAGCATACCAAAGAAGCTGCTCTCTTCTTTAAATTCAACCTTTGTACCTTTTAATGCTTTATCGGCAGAGAAAAAAGTCTTTGGCTTTGCTGTGAGTATATTTTTATTGGCTTTAGTATGTTTTTCCACACTCTCTATCTTATGACACTGTTGACAGGAGATAGGTTCTGTACGTTGTATTTCATTGTCTGTAAGTTTACTTTTACCGCGCATTACATCGTGGTCTGAAGGTGTGTGGCATTTGGCACACTTGTAGTCACCTTTGGCTTTTGCCGGGTGTTTGTCCCATACCGCTTTGTGTACAACATCTTTATAGACTGACGATTTACTGTGTATAGAGTTTTGATACTCAGCAAATATAACAGGGTGACAGCTTTTACAGGTTCTGTTTTCAAGTGCTGCGTAGGTTTGTGAAGAGGTGGCTAAAAGCAGTAGCAAAGTGATCCATGATTTCATTGATTTGTTTTCCTTCTAATAATTATTAGTTTGTTATTGTATTTAAATCGGAGTATTTTTATCTTGATTTAAATCAACGCTATTTTCCACTTACAAGGGCTTTCCTTGTCTAAAATCAACTTTTCAACATTAAAAAACTGTTATTATCCTTGTATTAATTCAAGGATAGAAGAATGTATAAGATCACCACTCTTTTTTTTATGGCTTTTGTACTGCATGGCTCTGTTTATGCGGACAGTGGCAAAAAAGTATTTGAAACGTATTGTTGGGGTTGTCACCATCAGACAGCTGTGGCTTTCGGACCTCCATTTTCAGAAATAGCTTCAAATAGGTCGGTAGAAGAGATACAGGCTATGATTACTGATCCTGCTTCTGTCTCCAAAGTATTAGGGTACAAAAGAAATGCTATGCCTGCTTTCACTTTAACCCCGGAAGAGCTGAAAGCGATTACTGATTATATTTTATCATTCAAAGATGCTGATGGATCGCAAACACCTAAAAGTAAAGAGCATAACGGTACTAAAGCAAAAGAGCCTTACCCCAATATAGCCAGCAACAAGGAAAGCAAATAATGTTTAGACTATCTAACCTACTCAAAACAGTCACTGCAGGAAAGCCTGCTCGAGTACTTGACGGAAGTATTGCTATTTGGAATTTTACCAATCGCTGTAACCTCTCTTGTCTTCACTGCTACTCTAAAGCGGATTTGGATGCAGTCGATACACTTAGTACCGAAAACATTATGGATACACTGCCAAAGCTTAAAGCCAACGGTGTGAAGTTTCTTATTTTCTCTGGGGGTGAGCCTCTAACAAGAAAAGACATTTATGACATTGCTGCACGCTGTAAAGAGCTGGGTATTGTGACCTATCTTTCTACCAACGGACTCTATGTGAAAAAGAGCAATGCAGAGCAAATTTTAGATACTTTTGACTATATAGGTATCTCTATTGACGGAAGTCCCGCTGTACATGATGCATTTCGTGGGCTTGAAGGTTCATTTGTAGAGTCAATGAAAGCAGTAGACCTCTTAAACAGTTACGGAAGAACAAAAGTAGGTATCCGTTTTACGATCACGAAAGATACTTATGATGATTTGCAGTTCATTTTTGAACTGGCAGAAAAACATAACATTCCAAAAGTCTACATTTCCCATCTTGTCTATTCGGGAAGAGGGCTTGAGAATTTAGAAATGGACCTGAGTAAAGAGCAGCGAATCACAGCGGTCAATTACATTTTAGATAAAGCCTTTGAATACCATGAGACAGAAAAAGATATTGAAATTGTGACGGGCAATATGGAGATGGATGCCATTTTATTTTATGACAGGTTTGAGAAGAAGTACCCGGAACATGCTAACGAGATGAAACAGAGACTCATCGACTGGGGCGGTAACTCTGCGGGACGTAAACTGCTTAACATTGATTCTGAAGGTTTTGTCAAGCCAGACCCGTTCTTCCCTGTAAAGATAGGAAATATCTTAAATCAGGATTTTTCAGATATCTGGACCAATAAACCAACGGAGATGTTGCAAAAACTGAGAGTACATCCTAGAGAATTAGGTGGAAAGTGTGAAAACTGTCAATATGTGAACATCTGTAACGGCGGTTCACGAAGCAGGGCCTATGCCATACACGGAGATATGTGGGCGGAAGATCCATCATGTTATTTAACGGAAGAAAAAACACAAGGAACGAATTAATGGGTAAAGTATATTTAACAGGTGCTGGTCCTGGAGATATTGAATTGATGACAGTCAAAGCACTGCGTGTGGTCAAAGAGGCTGATGTTATCATCTATGACAGACTTGCAAATCCGGATATACTTGCAGAAGCCAAAGACGGATGTGAATTTGTCTATGTCGGAAAAGAAGATTCTCACCATACTTTACCGCAAGAAGAGATCAATGAAGTGATCTATCAGGCGGCACTCAAGCATGAAAATGTGGTACGTCTTAAAGGGGGAGACCCTTTTGTCTTTGGACGTGGAGGAGAAGAGGGGATCTACCTCTACGAGAGAGATATCAAATTTGAATTCATTCCCGGTATCACTTCTGCGATCGCTGTACCTGAGTATGCAGGTATTCCTGTAACCCATCGCGGTATTACCGTTTCTTTCAGAGTAGTCACAGGACATGAGTCAAGCGGAAAAGACCACTCACAAATACCTTGGGAAAACTACAAGAGTGATGACACGATCATCTTCTTAATGGGGCTGCACCGCCTTAAAACCATTTGTAAAAAGCTTATAGGTATAGGAAAACCTAAAGATTATCCTGTTGCTGTGATCTCTCGGGGGACAAGACCGGATGAAAAAACAGTGGTGGGTACGCTGGAAGACATTTACGAAAAAGCAAAAGATCTGCCTACTCCGGCACTTATTGTGGTTGGAGAAGTAGTGAAACTCAGAGAGCAGTTAAGCTGGTTTGAAAAATAATAAAAATAAAATAATATAATATAGTTATTTTTAATCTTTAAGTCTTTTATGGTTAAAATAGTGGAATTAGCAAAATAATAGGATAGATTTTATCTTTTGTACAGTATAGTACTCCCCTATATTTAAAGGAGCTAAAGCATGTTAAGACTTGAAGATATACCAATGTTTTCCGCTTTGACTCAAGAAAACCTCAAAGATCTGTATAATCAGACACATATTAAAAACTATTCAAAAGACTCTATTGTATTTTACGAAGGAGATGAGAGTAACTATCTTTATATTCTTTTAGAGGGCAGTGTGAAACTCTACAAAACAACCCCTAAAGGTACACAAATACAGATCAACCGTTTGGGTGCACCTGACCTCATAGGTGAGTATGCCTCTTTTGAAAAAATGCCTTTTCCTGCAACTTGTGAATTTGTAACCCATGGCACTATAGGTTTGCTCCCTTTTGAAGTCGTCTACAAACATTTGTCAGACCCCAACTTCTCCATGGAGATTATTAAGTCTCTCACCGGTAAAGTCAGTCTACTTACTGCACTGATACACAAAGAGACCGTCCTCTCTTCTGAAGCCAAAGTAGCAGACTTGATGCTGCAAAAGCTCTCCATGTTCCATAGACTTAAAAACAATGAACTCGCTTCCATTCTTAACCTTACCCCTGAGACTTTCTCCAGAATTTTGACGAAGTTGAAGAAAGAGAAGATCATTGCGGTTGAAAATCAGAAGATCGTGATAGTGAATGAAGATGCGCTTTATACTATTGTTGATACGAATACGATGAAAGACTGTACGAATTGTATTGCTTCTTTTAAGGAGTCGATAGGGTATAAGGAGTAGTTTTCTTACCCATTTTCCTTTCTCTCTTCTCGAACTTCTTCTTCCCAGGCCTTGAACGCATCATCAAAATAAACCAGTCTTTGTTTTTTAAACTCTTTTGTTGAGTAGAGTTTTCCATATTCTGTCAGGCCACTCTCTTTTGCCATCTCTTCTATGAGAGAGTCACACTCTTCCTGTGTTTTTCCGTGGATCATGGCAAAGAGGTTATACGGCCAGTTTGGGTAGCTTGGTCTGAGGTAGCAGTGGCTTACTGCCGAGAATTCTGCCATCTGTTTTCCTATCTCTTCACCTTTCTCTTCCGGTACTGCCCATACAGACATGGCATTGGCACCGAAACCTGCTTTTCTGTGGTTGAGGATGGTGGCAAAACGTCGCATAACACCAGACTCTTTGAGTTCATTTGCAATGGTAAAGAATTCATCATAAGAGAGTCCGAGTTTCTCTGTTGCTTCTTTAAAGGGTTCTGTGACTACAGCAATGTCTTTTTGCAACGCCTTGATGACTGCAATATGCTGCTCTGTAAGTTCGATCTCTTTATGTGAAAGTTTTTTTATTTTTTCTTTTTTGGCTCTTTTACCTGTGGTGTCCATCTTGACTGAAATTTTGAACATTTTTAGGGTAGGCAGTACTATGCCGTCTTCCGCGCCTGTCTGTTCCTTTAAAATATCAATGGTTTTTTCCAGACCCAGTGTGGAGTCAGGTGTCACAGCCATAGTGAACCAGATGTTGTAGTCATGGTTACGCAGGTAGTTATGACTGACTCCCGGGTGTCGGTTGATGATCTCTGATGCTTCATTTATTTTGTCTTCTGCTACTTTGAATGCAACCAGAGAAGATTTGTAACCCAGTCTTTTGGTATCGAATATGGCAGAAGTCTGTCTGATGATCTTCTCATCTTTTAATTTCTGCACCAAAGAGAGTACTTCTGCTTCTGTAGTTTTTAGTTTGTCTGCAACTTCCTTAAAAGGGTGCTGGGTCATCGGGAAAGCATTTTGCATCTCAAAAAGTAATTCATTTTCCATTAAATAGGGCTCCATAATATATAGTAAGATAGTGTATTGCAAGTATAATCAATTAGATTTTATCTAAGATTGATGAACATCAAAGCTATTATGCTAAACTTTGGTTAAATTATGAACAACAATTGACAAAAGGAAACGTCTATGTCTTTCTTCCCTATGTATATGGATATGAATGATCTTAAAGTTTTGGTAGTTGGGGGCGGGTATATAGCCACTGAGAAACTGGAAAAACTGGTAGATTTTACCAAAGAGATCACAGTCATCACTTCTGAAGTGAGCAAAGAAGCAAACATACTCATAAAAGAGCACTGTTTGACACTCTATCAGCGTGCATACCAAAGAGGAGACATTGCAGGTTTTGACATTGTCATTGTGGCAACAGATACTGTAGCATTGCATAAAGAGATCTATGAAGAGTCACGAGGTAGCAGGATTCTGGTGAATTCTGTGGACAACACGGATTATTGTGATTTTATCTTCCCTTCTTATGTGCAAAAAGGGGATCTTACGATCGCATTTTCTACAGGAGGTGCTTCCCCTGCCTTTGCAAAACAGATACGCAGGCATTTTGAGAAGATCATTCCTGATTCTGTAGGAGAATTTCTTGCAAAGATGAAAGGTTTGCGTACGACAATGCCTAAAGGCAAAGAGCGTATGAAGTACTTTGACGAGATGGTTGAGAAGTACTTTCAGGACAACTTTAAATAAAATTTATATAAATTAAGATTATCTTAATTATAATTCATTACAATAATAAAAACTAAATAGGAGTTAATATGTCTGAATTTAACAGAGAAGCAATTGAAGTTGAGGGGGCAAATGTCCCTTTTTTTACCTACAAAGAGGGAGAAGATCAGGTGTTTGAGTTTGATACATCAAAATGCGGACCGCCGGATCCGATGGTCAATGCCATGGCAGGATTGAAACTGCTGGATGCTCCCAACAAAAAAGTAGTGATGATCAACCATAAAAGTCCTGGAGGCCTGCTTGCCAAGATCGGTGAAAATTATGACATTGATGAGGAAAAACTTGAGGATGGTCGCGTGAAACTTGTTTTCTCATACAAAAGCGGAGAGAGTGAAAAAGCAGACCTAAGCAACAATAGCTGCGGATAAACATAGATGACACCTATTTCTAGAGATTTTGCACCACCATTGAGTCTGATCTCTCCGTTTTTTAAATACGGGGTGATCTTTTACCTGCTTTCTATGCTGGCACTGCTCTTCTTTGAACCAAGTTTTCACTATCAGCAAATGGATGTGGCAGGGTGGATACACCTTTTCTTACTGGGTTTTGTGATGATGATCATCTTTGGTGCCATGGCACAGCTTATACCGGTGGTCCTTGAAGTAGGGCATGCGGTGGTAGATGTCTATTATGTTATCTTGCCCCTGCTTGGTCTGGGTGCTCTGGTTATGGTAGCAGGGTTTTGGCTGATGCCGGCACTGCTTCCTTACGGCGGGTTACTGGTTCTCATAGCCATGCTTATCTTCGCGTTTGAAAATATTATTACCCTTAAAAAAACAGAGATACGAACACTGACGGTCAAAACAGTGGCATGGAGTAACGGCTATCTTTTACTTGGTATTCTTACTGGTTTTGCTATTGCTTTAGGCTTGAGCGGTGATCTTGGGATCAACGTTTCATTGATGCTCAAAGCCCATGTCTATGCAGTGATCGGCGGCTATGTGGTCTTGACCATCATGGGACTCTCTTTGATACTCATACCGATGTTCTCACTGGCACACGGTTTTGATGAAACAGCGATCAACAGAGCTTTCAAACTGGTCATTACAGGGGTAGGTGTTGTTTTTTCAGGTGCACTGATTGCTCAAGAGTGGCTGATGATGATAGGATATGCCATCAATACCATAGGGGTATTTTTCTACATGTGGCAAATTTATATCATCGCTAAATTGACCGTACGTAAAGAGTTGGATGTCTGGGCAAAGTCGATGATCTTTGCTTTTATTGCACTGACACTCTCTATTGTATTGGGTTTTCTCTATTTTGTGACCGGTACTGAAAGTATGCTTCATGCTTCGGTGTGGTTCATTTTATTGGGCTTTATCTCTTCTTTTATTACAGGCCATCTCTATAAAATTGTGCCGTTTCTGGTATGGTTTGAACGTTTTGCTCCGCTGGTGGGGAAAGAGAAGGTACCCATGCTTCATGAAATGTATTCAAAAGAGGGTGCCAGTATGATGTTCTGGTTTACTGTAGCAGGGGTAATGTTCGGTGGTATCGGACTTCTTTTTGAGTCAGATGTGCTTTTTAAAGCAGGCGGGAGTTTTATGTTTACCGGAGCGATATTTTTGTACATCACGATGAATAAAATGTTGGCATACGGAAAATAATAAAGATTAAAATGATTTTAAAGGAAAAATAAAATGTGTACTATCACAAAAGAAAATGTATTTGATGCTATCTCTACGGTCATTGACCCTGAAGTAGGTTTCAACCTGGTAGAGATGGGACTTATTTATGATGCGATCATTGCTGAAGAGAGCTGTGATGTACATGTCATTATGACACTGTCAACACAGGGTTGCCCTCTGCATCAAATGATCAAACAATGGGTCTATGAAGCTGTAGAAAAGATCGAAAACGTAGGTGCTATTGAGGTAGAAGTGGTTTGGGAACCGGCTTGGAATATCTCTATGGCCGATGACAATGTCAAAGCAGCTTTGGCAGGGATGTAGCGGTATAATTAGGAGGACTTTTCTCCTAATTTCATAAGATTTATTTACTTTTTTAAAATATTCTATATTTTAAATTTATCTAAGACTTTTTTACTCCAATTTTTTTAGTCTGTTATTTGTTACAGGTATAAAAAAATTAACTTTTCTTGATATAAATCATCTTCAATGTTCGCCTGATTATGCTAGACTATATACGTAGTTATGACGTAGAGTTCCCTATAGAACAGCTAGCGTTCTGTAGAGAGCTTTACAAAATAACCCATAATAAATATACGGAGGAAGTAGTATGGCTTTAAATAGAAGAGAGTTTCTAAAGTCTGCAGCGGCGGCATCAGCGGCATCTGCAGTAGGAATTGCTGTTCCAGCCAATCTTCAGGCATCAGCAAATGAGGCCCAGAAAGATTGGAGATGGGATAAGGCAGCATGTCGTTTCTGTGGTACTGGTTGTGGTATTATGCTTGCAACAAAAGAGGGTAAGATCGTAGCGGTCAAGGGTGACCCTGCAGCACCGGTAAACAGAGGATTGAACTGTATTAAAGGGTATTTTAATGCGAAAATCATGTATGGAGCGGACAGACTTAAGCAGCCATTGTTAAGAATGAACGACAAAGGTGAATTTGACAAAAAAGGTAACTTTAAACCAGTTTCTTGGAAACGTGCCTTTGATGAGATGGAAAAACATGCCAAAAAGGCATTGAAGCATGCTGGACCAGAATCTATTGCAGTATTTGCATCAGGTCAATACACAGTAATGGAAGGGTATGCGGCTCAGAAAATGATGAAAGGTGGATTCAGATCAAATGCGATCGATCCAAACGCACGTCACTGTATGGCCTCTGCTGTTGTTGGTTTCTACCAGACATTCGGTGTGGATGAGCCTTCAGGTTGTTATGATGATATCGAGCTTACAGATACAGTAGTTGCATGGGGTTCAAACATGGCAGAGATGCACCCGATCCTTTGGTCTCGTGTCACTGACAGAAAATTATCTGATCCGGACAGAGTAAAAGTCATCTCTATTCAGACATATACACACAGAACTTCAGATATCGCAGATGATGAAATTTTGTTTACGCCTAACAGTGACTTGGCAATTTGGAACTACATTGCAAGAGAAATTGTAACGAGAGACAAAAAAGGTGGCGGGAAAGAAGATATCATTGACTGGCCTTTTGTAGATCAGAACATGGTCTTTACAGTCGGACCGGTAAACATCGGTTACGGTATGAGAAGAGCAGGTGAGAAATCACTTAAAGATGGTAAATATACTGCCAAAGAGATGGAGATCATCGGTAAAGAGATGGAGAAAAAAGTATCTGCGCTTGAAGCACCGGCATTGGAGCCATACGGCTACAAAGAAGGTGACACAATGAAGCATACTGCCGGTACATTGAAGCACTGGCACATCTCTTTTGAAGATTATAAAAAGTCTTTAGAGCCGTATACACTTGACTATACCGCAAAAGTCTCAAAAGGTGATCCGGATGAGGATATTGAAGTCTTTAAAGCAAAACTTCAAAGATTGGCGAATTACTACATTGAAAAAGGAAGAAAAGTTGTCTCTTTCTGGACCATGGGTATGAACCAGCACACCAGAGGTACTTGGGTAAATACACTTTCGTACAATGTTCACTTTATGTTGAATAAACAAGCGGTTCCGGGTTCAGGTGCATTTTCATTGACAGGTCAGCCGTCAGCATGTGGTACAGCTAGAGAAGTAGGTACATTTACACACAGACTTCCAGCAGACATGATGGTGAAAAACCCTAAACACAGAGCGATCGTTGAGAAAAAATGGAATATTCCTGCCGGAACACTCAACGGTGTTGGTAAGCAGCACATTATGAAAATCCACAGAGATATCGAAGATGGTCTTGTGAAATTTGCATGGGTCAACGTTTGTAACCCATACCAGGATTCTGCATCAGCAACACACTGGATCAAAGCAGCAAGAGAGATGGACAACTTTATTGTAACTTCTGACGGATACCCGGGTATTTCAGCAAAAGTTTCTGACCTTGTACTTCCTTCAGCGATGATCTACGAAAAGTGGGGAGCATACGGAAATGCAGAGAGAAGAACACAGCACTGGAGACAGCAGGTACTTCCTGTAGGTGATGCAATGTCAGATACATGGCAGTGGGTTGAGTTCTCAAAAAGATTTACAGTAAAAGATCTTTGGGGTGAGTGGAAACCAAGCGGACCAAGAAAGAAAGCACTTCCATCAGTGATCGAAGCAGCGAAGAAAATGGGATACAAAGAAGATACAACAATGTATGAGATCCTCTTTGACAACAAAGTTTCTAGAACATACAAACTTGATCAGAATGATCCTATCCAGAAGGGTTATGACAACTCTGAGTGTTACGGAGACAGCAGAAAAGTGATCGGTTCTGACGGTAAAGAGTTTAAAGGGTACGGATTCTTCATCCACAAGTACTTGTTTGAAGAGTATGCAGCCTTTACAAGAGGGCATGGACATGACCTTGCACCGTTCGATATGTACCACAAAGTAAGAGGACTTAAATGGCCTGTTGTTGACGGTAAAGAGACACAGTGGCGATTTAACGTGAAGTATGACCCATATGCAGCAAAAGCTGTGAAGAAGTCTGGTAACGGTTCAACGCACGCCTTCTATGGTAAATTGGCTAAAAACCTTCTCCAGGGTAGCTTAACAGCACCAGATAAGAAGTTAGGTAAAAAAGCACTTCCGGATAAAGCGAAGATCTTTGCAAGACCATACATGGATCCACCTGAAATGCCAGATGAGTCTTATGACACTTGGTTATGTACAGGACGTGTACTGGAGCACTGGCACTCAGGAACAATGACTATGAGAGTACCTGAGCTATTCCGTGCGGTACCTGAAGCACTATGTTATATGCACCCAAGTGATGCGAAAGCAAAAGGCCTTAAGCAGGGTGGACTTGCATGGGTTGAATCAAGAAGAGGTAGAGTAAAAGCAAGAGTTGAGACCAGAGGTCGTAACAGACCAGCTCGTGGACTTGTATTTGTACCTTGGTTCGATGAAAAAGTATTTATCAACAAAGTATGTCTTGACGCTACTTGTCCGATGTCTAAACAGACAGACTATAAGAAGTGTGCAGTGAAAGTTTACAAGGCGTAATTAAATGGCTAACTCTGACAACAATAGACGAAAGTTTTTTGCGACGACCCTTCAAAGCGTAGGCTTAACAGCTCTTGGTGGATTGTTGTGGAGTGGCTATAGTGATGAAGTAAAAGCATCGCCATTGGTACTAAGACCTCCTGGGGCAATCAAAGAGAACGATTTCTTGACTGCCTGTATTAAGTGTGGTCTTTGTGCCGAAGCGTGTCAAAACAGAGATACCAATGTTGACAAAGAGACAGGGCTTCAAAAAGAGGGAACACTCAAAATGGCAAAAGGAGGTGACCACCGATTGATCGGCACACCATACTTTATACCTACCGAGGTTCCCTGCTATATGTGTGAAGATATTCCCTGTGTTCCCGTCTGTCCGTCTGGTGCGTTGGATCAACTCTCTGTCTCAAACGAGAAAGAAGAGCTTGACATCAATGCAGCGAGAATGGGACTGGCAGTGGTACACAAAGAGTCCTGTATAGCCTACTGGGGGATCCAGTGCGATGCGTGTTATCGTGCCTGTCCTCTTTTGGGTGATGCCATAACCATTGAGACACAGAAGAACGATAGAACAGGTAAACATGCATTCATGCTGCCTATCGTTCATGATGATGTCTGTACGGGTTGCGGTCTTTGTGAAAAAGCATGTGTAACGGAAAAGCCGGCAATTTTTGTACTTCCTATGGATGTATCAAAAGGTGTTGCGGGAGATCATTATGTAAAAGGCTGGGACAAAAAAGACCAGCTTAGAGCAGGTGATCGTGATCTTGAAGAGATCGAAACAAAAACAAAGTTGAGTGAAAAACCAGCTTCTGATTATCTGAATACGGAGGTAGAATATTGATGTCTAACATAAAATATTTACTTCTTAGACGGGCAACTCAGATCGGGCTTCTGGTACTCTATTTCGGTGCCAATGCTTATGGTTGGCATATTCTTGAAGGAACATTTGGTTCCTCTTTGCTTTTTGGAACGATCCCCTTGGCTGATCCCTATACAACCTTGCAAGTACTTGCAACAGGTTTTGTATTAGGTACGGATGTGCTTTTGGGAGCGTTGATCATTACTTTTTTCTACTTTATAGTAGGCGGAAGAGCTTTTTGTTCCTGGGTATGTCCCATCAATATGGTGACAGACCTGGCAAATTGGCTCAGACGTAAACTCAAGTTAGATAAAGAAGAGGTGAACTATCGTTTTTTGAAAAGATCTGCGCGTTACTGGATCATGGTTCTTGGTCTTATTGTCTCTGCTGTAGTCGGGATCGCTGCCTTTGAGGTACTGAGTCCTATTACTATTATGCAAAGAGGGATTGTTTTTGGTTTTGGTGCGGGTATTGCGGTGATCATCGCAATATTTCTTTTTGACCTCTTTGGGGTTAAAAATGGTTGGTGTGGACACTTGTGTCCATTGGGAGCGAGTTACTCACTCATCGGTAAAGCAAGTCTGATCAGGGTAAAACATGATCATGAAGCGTGTACGAACTGTATGGAGTGTAAGGTGGTTTGCCCTGAAAATCAGGTTTTACATATGATAAACAAAGAGAGTATCTCTGTAACAGACGGAGAGTGTACCAATTGTGGTCGCTGTATTGATGTCTGTGGGGATGATGCTTTAGGTTTTAGCATTAGAAGTTTTGGAAACAAATAATAGTTCTGAAAAAAAGAGAATAAAGGAGAATAAATGACAAAGGTTATAAAGGTAATAGCATTGGGTTCACTGCTGGCATCTTCAACATATGCAGT
Organism: Sulfurovum sp.; assembly: GCA_015663065.1. GTDB lineage: Bacteria > Campylobacterota > Campylobacteria > Campylobacterales > Sulfurovaceae > Sulfurovum. Next base: position 9,381 of record DQSX01000123.1, on the reverse strand, counting down.
GAGTATGGCTGCATGTGTAGGGTGTCACGGACAGCATTTTGAAAAAGTGGCTATGGGTAAATCAAAAGTGGTGAAAGATATGAGTGAGGCAGATATTCTTGTTGCACTTAAAGGGTACAAAAACGGTACATACGGCGGCACAATGAAAGGCCTTATGAAAGGTCAGGTTGCTAATTTGTCTGATGCCGATATGAAAGCTATGGCAACTGCTATTAAAGGTGGCGGTGGTACTGTTTCAGATAAAGCAACAGCAAATGCTGCTGCTTCTGCAGTAAACGAAGCCAAAGTGATCAACATTAACAGTACTGTTTGTACACCGGAGCGTCTTGCAGAAGATGATCTTGGTAATAAAAAGATAGTGACAGAGTCAAGACTGGGCTTAAGAAAAACAGACCTTTACTCTGAGACAGATGATACAACAGGAATGAAGACAAATTACTCTTCAGCTGCTCCGGGTACATCTAAAAGACTTGAAAGAGCATTCCAGGATGCACCGCCAATGATCCCTCACTCTGTTGAAGGGCTACTTCCAATCAAGACTGGTAATAACCAGTGTATCGGTTGTCATATGCCGGAAGCTGCTGCAGGAATGGGTGCAACACCAATTCCAAAGTCTCACTTTATAGACTTTAGACCAAAACACTCAGTGGTAAAAGGTCAGTTTAAAAAGTCAATTGATAACTTGAAAAATGAAGTAGCGATCTCCAAGCCTAAAGACAAACTGGTACAAGCAAGATTTAACTGTTCACAGTGTCACGCACCGCAGTCACAGGGTGACTTGGCTGTCTCTAATACTTTCCAGGGTGGATTCTCTGAAAAAGACGGTAAGAGCGGTTCTTCATGGTATGATCACATGAATGATAACTTGGATACAATTGGCGGGGCTAGCGCTACTGTAACGAAAGAAGACATTGCTAACAAAAATTCAGCTGCCGGTCACCTGGATGAAGGTCACTAAGCAGAGATGGAGAGAAGAGAGTTATTTAACTCTTTCACTTCTTCGTTTAGAGGAGACTCTAAACAAGAGGTTAAAGAGAGTGTTATCAGACCACCCTACAATGCAGCGTTGGAAGCATTTTCTCTGTGTGTAGAGTGTGAAGATAAAAAGTGTGCCGTAGCCTGCGATGAAAATATTATTATCATTCAGGAAGATGGCTCACCAAAGCTCGACTTGACCACACCTACGGGTTGTACATTTTGTGATGAGTGTGCTGAGGTATGCGAGTCGGATGTACTGCAAGTAGACAAAATGCGCAACATTGATGCGCTTATAGAGATAGATATACTTAAATGTTTAGCGTGGAATCAAACCATGTGCTTTTCATGTAAAGAGCCGTGTATTGACAACGCCATTGAATTTTTGGGTATGTTTAGACCAACCATTGATCAGGACAAATGTACCTCATGCGGGTTTTGTGTGCATCGTTGTCCTACCAATGCAATAACAATCAAAGGTATATAATTGCGAAGCATATTGATCACACTTCTGTTTTTACTACAGCTTAATGCAGAGATACTGAAGCCAAATTTCATTTATGAAGGCAGTGGGGGTGTCACAGATATGGTTTATAAAGATGCAAAACTCTATGCTGCTACAGCGGAGGGTACTGTAGATATTTATGATACCAAAGAGCAGAGACTTATCAAAACGATCAAAGTTCCCAATATCAAAGATTTTGTCGGTGATGAAGTGGCTTCCAAAGTCTATTCGGTAGATATTGTCAATGGAAAGATCATGATCGCCTCACAGGGTAAAATGGGTTACAGACGTGTACACATTTATGAAAATGAGAAGCTTACAGAAGTGATATCGACTGAGAGATCCTATACGATATCCAAAGCAAAATTCATTGATGAGAACAGGCTACTCATTGCACTTTTGAGTAATGAACTAATCTTGTATGATATTCAGAATGATAAAGCGCTTTACAGAGAACAGATCTCTGCTTCAAAATTTTCCAATTTTGCTTTGAACGAGAAGAAAGATGAACTTGTACTGGCAGATGAAAGCGGTGACCTTGAACTCATTAGCGTTAAAGATGGTAAAATTCTGAAACAATTCAAAGGGCAAAATGTTGATAATGTATTCCAGCTTGATTATAAAAATGGTATAATCATCACCGCCGGACAGGACCGACGGACTGCTATCTACTCCAGAGACGGAGCTGTAGCATACTATAAAGAGGGTTCTTTTCTCATCTATAGTGCAGCGTTAAGTCCTAGTGGAAAAGTAGCTGCGTATGCAGCAGATGAACATAACAATGTCACACTGTTCGATACGCAGAGCAAAGCAAATATAGCGAAACTCGGTTTTCATAAGGCAACATTGACAAATATTCTTTTTATCAATGAAAAAGAGCTGTTTACTGCCTCAGATGATAACCATATTAATTATTGGAAGTTGTAAATGGCAATAGTAGAAGTAGATGAAGAGAGTTTTGAAGAAGCACTGCAGAGTGCTTTTGATAAAAAAGATACAGTGATTATTAAGTTTGGTTCAGAATATTGTGAACCCTGTCATGCTTTGGAGTGTGAGCTTGAAGAGCTGGATGAAGAGATGGATAATGTAAGCATACTCATGGTAGATACGGCCGAGTCGCAAGATCTCGCAGAGCAGTATGATGTGTTTGAGTTACCTACGATGATCATCTATAAAGACAGTGAAACGGTTATTTATCATAAAGAGGGTGTGATCTTGGCCCCGGATATAGAAAAAATTATTAAGGAAAATTAAAATGAATATTTCAAGTATAGTAGTGCAGACACTGCCAGAAAATGTAGAGAGTGTTATTGAGAGTTTAAAGCAGAGCGGGGTATGTGACTATCATATGCATGACCCAAAAGGTAAGATCATTGTTACTGTAGAAGGCAAAGATGTAGAAGAGGAGATAGAAAAACTCGTAGCGATCCAGATCTTACCCGATATCATTGCAGCAGATATGATGATGACCTATCAGGAAGATCAGCTTGATGCAGAAATTAAAAAAATGGAAGAAGAAGGTGTGGTTCCGGAGATGCTCAATGATGAAAATATTGATCCTAGAGACATTGTGTATAACGGTGATCTCAAAAAGAAATTTTAAGGAGCGGCAGTGTCTACATTAATTGAATCTGTTATTAAATCAAACCCCTTGGGACGTTGGTACATAGAGCTTAGCGATACGATGAAAGAGGATAGTATGGAAATCTGTCTGGATATCTATGAGTATGCCCAAAAGATAGAAAAAATGGGAGAAGAGTATGGTGGAGAGATAGAAATTGCATGGTCCAGTGAAGACAATGTGACTCCAGAGCAGATCAATGAAGTACGTATGCAGATGAATGCCTATGAAGCAGAGCAGGAAGTGACAAAAGAGAATGGCCTCTATCCTGACCAAAATACACATCAGCCTGATGGTACGCCAAACTTTAACGGCTAAAAAAAGTGAAAATTCTTAAAGAGATATACGGTGCAGGTATCCTCTTCTTTTACTACATGAAGTACGTCCTCCTTTTGGGATGGCCACTGCTGCGTTACGGTCTTGAGTATAAAGATAATATCATCCTCAATGTCTTATGGGTTTTTTGTCTGATCCTTATGATCAAAGACCTTGTCTATAAGTTCATATTAAAAAAGAGTTATTGTGATGATGGCGCCTGTGGATCTAAAAAATAACTCTTTTATCTTATATTATCCCTAATTTGTTATAATCACTTAATTCAATAGAGGTGGTTAATATGTTTGGTGCATTTGATGACAAGGTAGAAGCGAAGATATTTTTTGGATCAACTAAGGAGACAAAAGAGGAGAAGTCCGAAAGATGCAGTCCCTACAACGGGATCGTTGTTTCATTGGCACAGGTTTGTACTGCAGAAGATGCAGAAAAAGCATTGAAGATCGCAGAAAAAGCAGCACCTGCTGCAGCAAAAGTACCGATGTCACAACGTATATTGTGGCTGCAGGATGTAGCAACAAAATTGCAGCTTTTTAGAGAAGAGTTTGCGGAAATGCTGGCAAAAGAGGTCGGTAAACCGATTGCTTTTGCACGGGTTGAAGTGGACAGATGTTGTGAAACCATTCTGTTAACCACGCTTGAGTTGGCAAATCTCAACGGAGAGACCATTCCTACGGACATTATGCCAAGCGGTAAAAAAACACTGGCATATTACAGACGTGAGCCGGTCGGGGTTGTGGTTGCCATTACCCCTTTTAATTTTCCGCTCAATTTGGTAGCACATAAAATAGCACCGGCACTGGCTGCAGGAAATACGGTGGTACTCAAACCAACCCCTGAAGCACCGATGACAGCATATATGCTGGCACAACTTTTTGTCGAGTCAGAGTTTGCAGTAAAAGATGCTCTCTCTGTGGTCTATGGTGATGCTGAAGTAGGTTCTGCACTGGTTACATCTGACATTCCCAGAGTTATCTCCTTTACGGGATCAGTCCCGGTCGGAAACATCATTACCAAGCAGGCAGGCATTAAAAAAGTCTCTCTTGAACTGGGCGGGAATGCTGCAACTTACATTGATAAAAGTGCAGATGTAGCTTATGCGGCAGAGCGTTGTACCTATGGTGCTTTTGTCAACTCGGGTCAAGTGTGTATCTCACTTCAGCGTATCTATGTCAATGAAGATATCTATGATGAGTTTGCAGCATTGCTTGCAAAAGAGACAAAAACCCTCAAAGTGGGTTCACCGTATGAAGATGATACTTTTGCCGGACCGCTCATTGATGAAGCGTCTAAGAACAGAGCCAAAGTATGGGTAGCTTCTGCAAAAAATGAAGGTGCAAAAGTACTTGCCGGCGGAGAAGAGGTAGAGGGTATTTTCCCTCCAACGGTCATGGCAGAAGTCACAGATGATATGAAGATCATTTGTGAAGAGGTCTTTGCGCCTATTGTCTCTCTGATCTCTGTCCCTGACTATGAAACAGCCATAGAGAAGATGAATGACTCTCCATACGGTTTACAGTTCTCCATCTTTACCAATGACCTTAAAAATACACAGCGTTTCATAGATGATGCCCAGTGTGGGGGAGTGGTCATCAACGATATTCCTACCTTGCGTTTTGATGTGCAGCCTTACGGTGGTTCAAAACTTTCAGGAGTAGGACGTGAAGGGCCTAAGTGGGCGCTTGAAGAGTTCACTGAGATCAAATCAGTGGTGATCTGCTAATGCACTATATGTTTCAGCCCGGTTTTTTAGGCACAAAAGCACCCTTTTTTATGGATTTTGTGACATTGATCGTGGCATTTTTACCTCTGTTGGTCGGTGTAGCCATCTCTTTTGCCAAAAATAGAAACTATACATTGCATGCCAGAGTACAGTGGACGATCTTTATTGTGTCAGTTATTGTGGTCAGCTATTTTGAATACGGTATTCGTTTAGGCGGAGGGTACGAGACCTTTGTTCAAAATACCCATGTCTCTCATGATTATCTTTTTGTGGTACTTATGATACATATTGTCATCTCTGTCCTCACACTGGGTATTTGGGCAAGTACACTGTTCCGCGCCCGATCTGATGCTTCACAGGGCGGTTTACCGGGAAATTACTCCAAGTCACATAAAAAAGCGGGTATGCGTACTTTTATCGGTATTGTTTTAACCTCTTTGACCGGTATTTGGGTCTACCTGCTTCTGTTCATTTTTTAATGAAAAAAATAGCCATATCTGCCTGTCTTTTAGGTGAAAAATGCCGTTATGATGCGACAGATAACAGAGATGATCGTTTATTGGCCAAGCTGGATGGAAATACGCTTATTCCCTTCTGCCCTGAAGATCACGCTTTTGGTTCTCCGCGACCGACGATGGATCTGATACAAACAGAAGAAGGTATAAAAGCTATTTCAAATAATACAGGCGCTGATCTCTCTGTTGCAGTAGAAGAGTATGCAAAACATTTTTTTGATAAACACCCAGAGTTAGACCTGTTTATAGGAAAAGACAGAAGTCCAAGTTGCGGTGTCTGTTCTGCAAAACTTTATGATGAACATAAAGAGCTCATTTCACTCAGTGAGACAGGGCTTATGGCAAAAGAGGCGAAAGCAAGAGGTATTGACGCAGTTGATGCTGAAGAATATGATTTATAGGGTATGACTAAAAGAGTACCTTACAAAGGAAAGACTTGAAATTATTATTAACTATGCTGCTATGCACACTCCTTTTAAGTGCACAAACAGAACAGGATGACATCACCAAACAAGCCATCGTAAAGATCTATACTACGGCAAAAGAACCCAACTATCTCTCTCCATGGAGTAGTTCTATGCGGAGTTCTACAGGCTCAGGAGCCATTATAGAGGGTGGATTTATTCTTACCAATGCCCATGTGGTTGCCAATCAGGCCTTTTTGGAAGTGCAGCGTTACGGAGAGAGAAAACGTTATATGGCTAAAGTGTTTGCCGTTTCCCATCAGGCTGACCTTGCCCTTTTAAAAGTGGATGAGAAAGCATTTGCAAAAGGGGTCACTCCGCTTACTTTTGGTACACTTCCTCAAGTAGAACAGAAGATCGTAGTGTATGGGTACCCTATGGGTGGGGCAACCCTTTCTGCCACCATTGGTGTGGTCTCACGTGTAGAGCACCATACCTATGCTCACTCTGGAGAGACTTTTCTTGCTGTTCAGGTAGATGCTGCGGTCAATCCGGGAAATTCCGGCGGACCTGCACTCTCGGACGGGAAGATCGTCGGTGTGGTCATGCAGGTCATCAGCAAGTCGCAAAACATTGGTTACCTCGTACCGGTCTCCATGGTACAGCACTTTATAGAAGATATGAAAGATGGAAAGTATGACGGTTTTGCCGAACTGGGTATCGGTACACAGAAACTTGAAAATCCTGCCATGAGACGCTACTACGGACTCGATGACAATATAAGCGGAAAACTCATTGACAAGATCGTACACAGTTCATCGCTAAAGAATATGTTGCAGGAGGGTGATATCTTAACAGCTATTGATGGGCATAATATTGAGAATGACGGTACCGTAGCTTTCAGGCAACATGAATATACCGATTACAACTATTTTGTAGACCAACACCAGATGGGAGATTCCGTTACACTTGATATCATCAGAGAGAAAAAGCCGTTGAAGATAAAAGGGGTATTGAAAAACAGGGCAGACAATATGTTCCTGGTAAAAACAACACGTTATGATACCATGCCGACCTATGTCATTTACGGTGGATATATTTTCTCTCCATTGACACGGAACCTCATACGTTCTACGTCCAGGAACCGTTTAAAGCTCTCTTGTCTGGCATCCAAATGGCAGGAAGATGAAAAAGATGAAGTGGTGGTACTGCTTAAGGTTCTGGCTTCAGACATTTCTAGAGGAGACAATAACTTTGGGATGTGGGCCATAGACAAGATCAACGGTGAATCATTTAAAAATTTTAAAGAATTTTATGAAAAAATGGAAAAGATAGAGGAACAGTATATTGTACTGGAAGACAAAGACGGTGTCAAAGTCATCATCGATAAAAAAGAGGCGATGGAAAAGCAGGATGCCTTACTCACAAAGTACAATATTGAGTATGACAGGTCTGAAGATCTTAGAAAGTAGTTGATCTCTGATGAAAGTGAGATGCACAGGAGCATCTCAGAAGTAAGGGTTTCTCTTAGGCTTTAGGCTCAGACAAAAATGAGAGTGTCAGTGTATCGATCCCGTTGATCACTTTTTTCCCAACATAGAGTCTTACCGAGTGGAAAAGACAGAGCTCGCCGCTATAGTTAATACCCAATATAAAGGTGTAGTCACCAAATGAGTATCGTTTCAAACCTCTGGCTTCAGGTATTTGGGTACTGTTTTCAATTTTAAAACACATTTCGTTTGGAAAGTTACGTGCATGTGTGTCTTCTTCTTTTAAATGTACAGTACCGAGATCAGAAGTAACCTGAACAGAGAGTTTATTGTCCAGTTCATGGGTTCTGATATTGTATGATCCAAATTGTATTTGCATGTGTGTGTCCTTTTTTATCTATTTGTATATTATAGTCAATAAAGACTATTGAATGACTAATGATTGATGAAAATCTTAGGTTTTATTCATATTTTTTAAATTGTTCCAGCCACTCTTTGTCCTCATCACTGAGTTTACCGACTCTTTCAAGCAGTTTTTTCTTGGTAGAGATGAGGTCATCCAGGTTAAGATATGCCAATAAAGCCGGATTGATGGCAGGCTCTTCTCTTCCGTAAGAGATAAGCGCTTCTATGTCTTGTAGTAGTTCTTCTTTGGTTTGCATTTGCTATACTATCAAAAATTATATAAGGATAACGTATGTTAGAAGTAGGAACACAGTCACCGGATTTTTGTTTACCGAACCAGGATGAAGAGGAGATCTGTTTTAGAGATATTAAAGGAAGATGGATCGTGCTCTATTTTTACCCTAAAGACAATACACCCGGATGTACCACAGAAGCCTGCGATTTTACAGCAGCACTTCCGAACTTTGAAACCCTGAATGCGCTTGTACTTGGCGTCAGTCCGGATTCTCCAAAAAAACACAGGAATTTCATAGAGAAAAAAGATCTCAAGATCACACTTTTGGCAGACGAAGAGAAAGAACTCTGTAACGCTTTTGGTGTGTGGCAGCTTAAAAAGTTTATGGGAAAAGAGTATATGGGTGTGGTAAGATCAACTTTTATCATTGACCCTGACGGAAAAGTGGCAGCAGTCTGGAGCAAGGTCCGTGTTAAAGGCCATGTCGATGCGGTAAAAGAAAAACTTGAAGCCTTACAGAAATAAGGGTATAATAAATAAAACAGAAGTTGTGAAAAAGGATGTATATGAAAGCACATATTACAGGTAGCGGACATACAGAGAGACGGGCAAAAGGTAGAAACAATAAACCAAAGATCTACTTTGCTATTGAAGTTCTTATCTTGGCACTGACTGTATTTCTTATCTCTTTTGCGAAGATCAAGATCCTTACAGTTGTTAGTGCTTTGGTCGCTGTTTTTGTAGTGATCATCTCCTGTTGGCCAAGATATAAAAAAATAGAGGCACGACAGACAGAAAAACATACATACAATTACACTGAAAAGCAGTAGATCTTTTACTGTTTCCCCTCTAATTTATAAAATCTTAAACATCTTTTTGGTATAATCGCGTTCCTTATTCACCTGCAGCTGTGTAAATGGCTCGAATAATGGAAATACTCATGTAGTTATTCCTTGACTGGTTGCACCTTGTGTGTTGATGACTGCAGCGGATGATTCAGATGATTATCGATCTGATTCTAAAACCTAGTGATGAAGCTATGCTTTTAACTGAATGTTTACAATGTGAATATTCTATTAACAATATACCAAGGAGAAACTTATGGTAACAATGAAAGACTTACTCGAATGTGGTGTACACTTCGGACACCAAACAAGAAGATGGAATCCAAAAAT
>DQSX01000028.1 GCA_015663065.1 Sulfurovum sp. | reverse complement strand
TGCATATTATGTCGCTACCTCCTTTCTTTCTCATATCGAAAGCATGATCATGTATCAAAAGAATAATGCAAAGGTTGCCTTAACCAAAGACGGCACGAAAATGCTTCGTGATAACTTGGATAAATTAACTGTTAGGATTAAAGAGATAAAGAAAGCCCTTGAGAAAAAAATACCTAAGCTTGCAACTTTGCCCGCTGTAAGTAAAGACTTTGAAATGCTTGATAACCTCATCAAAGAGAATATATCGAGAACGGTAGATAGATAATGCGATTAATATTATTACTCTCAGTGGCACTTGCTTTTTCTTTTGGAGGAATAAGTGAGAGTGCAGAACAAAAGAAGATAGAAACGAAAGCAGACTTCAAACAACTAGAGAAAGTACTGCTTCAGTCTCAAATGTATGAGCCTGAGAAATCAAACTACTATTTAGGATTGTTATATAGTTCTACATTCAAATTAAAGAATGGTGAAGTGATTAAGCCAAACTATAAAAAATCCCTTGCTTACTTTCAACGCTCTTATGAGTTTGGAAATAAAATGGCAGCATTTAATATTTCAATGATTTTAACAAGTCAGGGAAAAATAGATGAAGGAATTTTTATTCTTGATCAGACAATAAGAGGGATGGATACAAAAACAGATATTCAAGATATTTCAACTGGATCTTATTTATCTGTCGTATTGGCAAGCCTGATAATGGACACAAAGGCGAATGATGAGGAGGCAGTATCGCTTGGTATTTCGCATCTTAAGAAATATGTCGAAATATCCAATATCCCAACTGGTGACTATATTCTTTCAAGAATGTATCTTTCTAAAGGTGACTTGAATAGTGCAAACAAATATTTGACAAAAGCTTGCAAAAATCCAACTTTACCTAAAGAGATAGCAACTATATGCTCCTCTATGAAAGCGAGATAAATATGAAAAAATTAATTCTAATGCTTGTTTTTAGCGTATCATTCGGTGTGGCAGAAGAGTGTAAATTGTCACATGAGTCCATGGTGCTTATTGCAAAGGTAGAGAAGCATCCTAAAAGGAAACTAGGCTACCCCTATCTTATCTCATTCAATAAAGAAAAAGATGCAATAAAAGCTCAAAAGAAGTATAAGCAATTCTTTATACCCAACAAAGGGGTTGATCGAACAATTGATTGTCAGAGTGAAGAAATGTGTAGGATTATTTTGTCGAATCTTGTTAAAGACGGAATAACTAATCTTGATCTTGGTGCATTTCAGATTAACTATATTTATCACAAAATGAAAGACTATGAGTACTTCAGAGTTGCGGAGAGCTATGAGTATGCATGTTCTTATGTCCAAAGCTTTATAGAAGAATATGGCCCAACTTTTAAGGCACTAGCTATGTATCATAGTAAAACACCAAAATATCGAAACAAATACGCAAAAAGGTTGTATGATGAGTATAAAAAAAGCAATTAAATGGACAGCTATAGCTGCTACTGCTATGTTAATTTTTTCTGGATGTGTAAATTCACAATATAATAGTGATGAGAACGTAAAAAGATCTATTGTAATCCTCATTCAAAAAGTAGAGCGATTGGAGTCACTACATGGAGTTAAATCAAGTAAGACAAAAAGTATTTATAAGACAAATTCTCCTGTTCTTACTCCAGTGGGTCCAATGACAAGAACGCTAAAAAGAGATATTTTGATTTTTTCTAAAAGAAAGGAAAAATCCAAAATTATAGCAACCATAAAAGCAGGAACAGTAGTTGAAATAAGTGCATGTGACAAATACGGATGGTGTACTCTGAAAGGTCAAAAAGGCTTTGTCAAGAGATGGAAAATCTTAAACTAAAAGGATAGTATGTGCGTAAAGTTTTTCTTTTAGCCTTATTGCTTCTTGAGTTGAGTGCTAGCAGTTTGCAAGATGGCAAACAAAGCGGTAAACGATTTCTTGAGAAAATTAGCAAGCAGGATGTCACAAAACATCAAAAGAAGTGGCTGCCTGAACGATACAAGTATGTAGAGTCTATTGCCAAAGACATAAAAGAAAAACAACCTATTCTTACAATTACCTACTTAACTTCATCTTCTGTGCCAGTTGCTTCTCATGTATCTTTTATCACAGAAATGTCCAAGTTGGAAAAAGAGTTCAATATTCAGTCAAAAATGTGCATGATAGGCATAGAGTCAAAGGAGTTCCCTAAATTTATTACAGATTTAATGCAAGAGCTTGGAAAGATGCCACGCAAGCAAAGTGGTAGCGGTATGGATTTTTGCCCAGAACTTTTTGAGAGACTGGAGCTTACACAGGTTCCTGCCTATGCAATAAGCGTATGCGACTCACAAACATTGCATCCAGAAGAGTGTAAAGTGAGATATCTAATTAGAGGGGACATGAGTTTGAAGTTCATGTTGGAGAAGTTAGCAAATGAGAATGAATATTTTAAAGAGTTTGTTGATGCGTTATAGATTATTGTGTATCTGCCTAATATTGCCTTTTGTGGTGAATGCCCAAGGAACTATATCCCCGGATGAGTATTTTCCAGATGAGGCATCTACTCAAAATCCCTATGAGTATGAAATTGAAAATGCAGGAAGCTCAAGTTCCCAGTTTGTTATTGCAAAAGATAAAAATGGAACCGTTGAGTTCTATGATGTTCCTACAGATAATGATCTTGATAGGGCAGATACAGAAACCGGTAAGCTTAAATACAATAGAGAGCACAACCTTTCCAATGTTTCAGACCTTAACCAGTGGCTTTTAAAAAGAACAAAATCTTTTGGACTTAGAGCCAATCAGATAAGTCAAAAGATACAAGAAAAAGGTGGCTTTGGAGGAACTGAAGATAAGGGTATAGCAGCACTTGCAAGTGACTATATCTATGAGCACAGTGACAATAATTCAACCAGAAGAAGAGTGATGGATAAAGTAGAGGATATCTACAATAAACTCCGTGCGAAAATATCCAACCGAAAACAGATCAAATGCTATATTTCTAGAAAACTCAAACCAGGATATATGTGTCCGCTTCCAACAAAAGAAAATAGCTTTATTATTGGTTACTCGCAAAAGGATGATAAAAAGGTTTCAAAAAAAGAATGCGACAATAGATGCAAGATAGCCAAAGCATGCGTATCTAAGAATATGCCATTTGCATTATACAAAAGCATCGATGACACTCAAGACCTGGTACAAAATCCAACAATTATTATTGACACGAATCCAAGACAGACCATAAAAACAGTTAGCCTTGGTGTCATGATCACAAATCTTGATGAAGATAAATTAAAGAAAGAGCTTTATTCATTTAGATATGCCGTTTCTTACTTCTATAAAGGAGAGTGGAGATGGCTTTTTGAAAACTATGTCGTGAAGCCAAAAGCTGAAAAGATCGAAATATCTTTTTTCATGAATAGAAGTGCAGAGAAGGTCAAGGTCGAATTTTTCAGACCTTTTGAAAGAGACCCATATGCAATCTCCTATGAGATACTTCTAAACCCTTCAGAGCATGCCTACACGCTTAATAATGCGAGAGTGAACTATACGGATGATAAACATTACTTCTGCATCATTAATCAGTTTGTTTTTCCTGATGAAGATCCAACAGAGGCATGTAAAAATGGAACCATTAAAGATTTACCTACAGGAAGCTCTGTAAATCAAATTTGTGTTCCAGATAGCCTTCCTGACTATAGAGATCCTGAATTTGGTGCTTATAAATCAAAAGACATGTGTGAAATCGAGTGTTATGAGAGTGATGAATGTATTCCTACCTACAGACAGCCTTCACAGTTGGATTACAACGGATATATTCCAAGTGATAAATACGATATTGAAATAGGGTGTATTGATGATCCTAACAATGAGGCATGTACACCTGAAATATGTAAAGAGTTTTACCTTAATGATACAAGACCAGTTAACGAGAAGGTGTGGACAAATAACGATGATATTGTCACGACAATACAGGACGGCACAAGAGTAGATGGTGTTACCCGTCCAAAGATAGATGTGGAAGCGGAGCTCTCTTCAAACGGTGGATCAAAAGACAAAGTGTTTAAGGACGAGATGAAAGATATTGCGTACAACGCAATGATCGAAAGGGGTACTTATAATGTCAGTTCCCTGACCGTAAATAAGGTTTACCCTTCTCAGAGTGCCTATGAATATAAAGAGGACAAGATATCTAAGAGGGCAAGTGTGTCATGGCTCTTTAAAGGTAAGTCCAATCAGTATGACGATGGAAAAGATTACTACTTCTATATAGTAATGAGTGTGGATGTTATTTACCATCCCATTAAAGCAATCTCAGTCGATCAGCATACAATTTATGCGTCAGAAGATCCAAACATAAGGGCAATTGATAGACTCTTTATGGTGAAAACGGATAATGGGTGGCAGATATTCAAGAGAATTGAGTATTTGAAAATGTATGTCAAGAACAGTGAAGGTAGATATGAATGGAAAAATACAGCTGCATCGAGTATAAGCAGAAATGTGACTTTTTCCAATAATGAATTTGTGGCATATGGAGGAGCTGACCTAATTACGCAGAGTGTTAAAAAGAAACTTGACTCAGGAACTCCTTATGAAACGTTCAATATTTCCTTGGATATCAATCAAATGATTAATCAGATCAGAGGGGTCTTGTTTGTTGCACAGATATATACAGATGGAGGCGTAGTCAAGAAAGTCTTCTCTGATGACCCGGGAGATATTGATGAGACTACAAGGGCTTTTCTTTACTCTTATGGTTTATATGGACTTTATTACGACAGTAAAGTTTCACTAAACAAGATCAGAAGCGAGTACGATACTAAAAAGTTCTTTGACTTTATGGAGAGAGGAGCCTTTCAGAGTGAGATCAGGTCAGAAACACTCTATTCTGATGATAAAGTTAAGCTTTATATACATGGAACTCCGGAAAACATTTCAGTAAACGCACATTTTACACCAACTTCAGAAGAGGAAGGGAAGAAGACTTTCTTTTTCAACTTTCTCTATGAAGAATAATAAAGAGGATAATCAGAATGCATTTAAAAAAGATTTATTTACTTATATTCATAATTACGGCCCTCTTTAGTGACGCAAGAATCAAATATCTACAGAAGGATGCAGACATTGAGTTCATAGGGAAAAGAAACGGCTATGAAAGAATCACTGTACCTAAAGAGATTGTAGAGTATGAGCCTACACTTAGATATATAGAAAATACCATTCTTTATACAGAAAGAGAAATTAGAAAAGCTACATGTATCATCGATCATCTTGACCATGAGTATTGTCCTATTGATAAAACAGAATGCAACGATGAGCGTGACTATGTAAATGGTACAAGCAAGAAGACCCATCAAATAAAAAAAGTAGACCCTTTTTGTGCTGGTGTGGATATTGAAGTACTGAAACAAAACGATGCAGGAATCACTTATTTGGAGTGCTTTAAAGATTCTGATCAAAACGGCGTGAAAGACAGGGCTACAAGATCGATACCGCTCATTGGTTCCTTTACGGCAGTTGATACTGTAAAAGGAGAAGGGTTTTGGGATACAAGAATAAGACCTGGATTTGTAGTCCAAAGAAAAAATCCAAATTCACCTACCTTTTTTGTCTACTCTCCTACTTCTGTAGAAAGAGACAATATGATTATCGAGGGCGATCTCTCTATTGATACAAGTCTGGCTACAGAGTATCCAGGCGATAACGACTGGATAGGGTTTGTATTTGGATACCAGGATACAAAGAACTACTACTTCTTAAGTTGGAGAAGAAACTCAACAATAGGTAAAACGGGCGCTAATCTGTGGACTGGTTTTACTCTTGGTAAGGTGACAAACGGTACGTTGCCTTGGAATCATGGTACCGGCAAAGGGAATGTTTTGCTTCAGAGAAATACCAACAGTGATATATACGGATGGGAGAATGGAGGAAAATACAAGGTTAAAATTGTTTATAACAAGTTTTTCATAAAGGCGTATATCGCCAAATATGACAGTGTGGGTAACGTAGGTGCGTATAATGAAGTCATAAACTATAATCCTGAAGAAGAAATGAACATTACTGGAAAAATGGGTTTTATGAACCATTCAAACGGTGGTGCGGTATATGGTGGATTTAAAGCAGATTATTGTCCTATCGGTTATGCGGTTGATGGCGATACTTATCAGTGCAAACGTGAGCCTGATTGCGAAAATTACTATCAGAAGATCAGATGGGGAGATGTTGGGGTTATTCGTTGTGAGATGGAGTATGATTATTATGATTACCTCTGTCCAGATGAGCCAAACATATACGGCAACAACTACATACCACTTGATCCTGGAGGGGATTGTGGTCATGTCTTGTGTACAAATGATTCAACACCACCAACAAACAATTGTGTAAGACTAAAGCATAGCTGTCCAGTAGACCCAAGTAAGACTTGCGTGCTTGAAGAGAAGCAAATGGACTATAATGACTTTACAAAGTGGTCGGTGATGAACTATGGAGGACGAGTAAGTGCTGATTGTCCAAATTATAGCGGAATATCTTGGTGGGTTGTTGACGAAGAGATGAAAAACAGTGTATTTCAAAAATGTAACGGATATCCTACCTACTTTTTGAGTAATTATGAACTCAATGGTGGACATATTACTATGCAGGGAACATTTAAAACAGATGATCCTAAAGATAATGACTGGTTTGGTTTTGTCTTTGGACTTAAGGATTCTGAGAATTATTACATTCTTGACTGGTCACGATGGAGGAATGACAATTGGAGGAGCAACCACGATGCCGACGGAAATCCTACAGGAGGAGCTATCCCTCTTACTCTCGCCAAGGCAACAAACCTCTCTTCTAGAGGTCCGCTGTGGTCACATGTTGATAATGGCTCTTCTTATAAAGTGCTTCAAAGAAAGGATAATGGCGGGTGGACTACAGGTATCGAATATGATATAAAAATTGATATTACAGAGCATGACATAAAAGTGTGGATAGGACAATCGGGTGGTCCAATGACCCTTGACATTGATTACCATTCCGATACACCATTAGATATTTCAGGAAAACTCGGCTTTTATAACTACTCAATTTCAAGAGTAACATATAAGAATTTTAGAATTGAATGGACAGATCAAGATATTGAGCATACACACAAGAGGCCGCTGGCTGTTCCTACGGTTGAGGGCGAGTATAAAGGGCTTGAGTTTGGTGTACTTAAAGGGTATGAGTGTGAGGATGGTTGTAGATTTTCTCTCTCAAAGATGTATGCAAAAGATGAGCATACACTTTGTTTGGTTGATCGTCAGGGAAGCGAAGGGTGTATGAACTTCAGTGAAGACTGCACACTTGAAGGTAAAATAGAAGAGACACTTCCATATAATGATGCTCTTTTCTCTTTCCTTAATGACCCAGGGGAAGATGTGCCGGCATTTAATGGTTATATTGTTCAGGAGGCCGGAGACTCGCCAACAGGCATATCTCTTAAATTCAACAGTAGTGCACGCAGCGCGTACCCATTAGGTGATCTTGATCATCCAGTAACAGAGGGAGACAAGAGAACTGTAGATTTCTGGATGAAATGGGATGGAGAAGGCAAAGGAAGCGTCTTTTCCTTTGGAGATTATGGACTTTGGATGTCTACGGCTGCAGACGGCAAAGATGTCTTTGGCTTTAATGATGAAGAGGGAAATATATGGGGTATTCAAGCGGACAGTATGGCAGGTGGTTGGCACAGAATCACTGCAGTATTTACTCAAGGTAGTGTCCAGCCCAATAAATTATATATAGATGGAGTAGAACAATCCTTAAGTAGATATATTATTATTGGTTTTGGTTCTATCAACGGAGAATATGCATACACTTCAGTTAAGCCTAGAGATGATCATAAAATAGGTGCTTGGGGTGTCAATGAGTTTTTTCCTATCGACACATCTGTAACCTATACTTTAGGTGCCACACTTGAGATATCCAATCATCAAGGGGATGCCTATGGCTCAAATGACCCTCTTCAGTATTTCGGGATAAGCAATTTTGACAGTGACTATAATCGTATTACTCCATATAACTACATGAGGTATGCAGGCGCAACCGATACAAGATTTTCTCGCGACCTGAACCCAGGAGATACAAAAATGTATGTTCTGGATGCTTCAGGATGGGATAATGGTCCGGGCATGTGGTATCGTGGCGTACAGCACTCGCACAGTTTTATTTGGTATGGATATACAAATAGTGATGGCTATACATACCCAGATTACTATTACACACGATACAGGTCAGGTTCGGGTGCATGGCCTGAAGGAGGCATCAGGGATCTTGGTGGCGAGTGGGAAATCACCCTCAAGCAAGGATGGTGGGGCAACAAGATTACTGCCGGAACAGCCGTGAGAAACAATAGGGGCGGATTGAGTGACACTTGGGCACTGTTTGCCGCTGAAAGTCTTAGGGATGGAGTGTATCCTAGAACCAATACATTCGGAGGCGGAGTAAATGCTCCAGAGGAGACAAGTCTTTATAAGTTTATGCCGGGTGTTGCCTATATTAAGCCAGTACTTTTAGCTAATTATTTTAGATATCAGGATGCAGAATCTGCTCCTGCTCCCACTGTAACAGTAAGAGATATCTATATGAAAGGAAGTGAAAGTGGGTCAATTTCTGTAAAAAATCCTACCTCAAATATGATGCAACCAATGTACTTATCTGGCGCAGGGCTTGGGGCTGACGGAATGTTTACCGGAAGTGTTGCAGGAATCAATATCTTTGCAGGCGAGCTCTCACAAGATACTATTACTAGAATGCACAACAGTGGTTCTTTTAATGGTATTACATACCTAAAAGTAAATCAAAATTCTATAGAGGGATTTGACGCAGGAGGTGCAGCTCTTGGTAAAATTGAATCAAGCTGTAAGCTTTCTGGGAAGGTTGGAGATTTTGGTCAAACTGTAGAAGTTGCAGAGACAGTAGAGCACACAAGAGAGTCTAAGGCGTATGACTTGACTGCAGGAAGCGATTATCTTAGTATTCCAAATTCTAATAACATCGATATGGTTGGTAAAACACAAATGGCTGTATATATGAATGTCAGGCTTGATGATACCCCTACTACAAACTATGATATCTTGTATAATAAAGAGGGGCAATATGAACTCTCTGTGGATAACAATAGAATTATAAAGTTTGCACTATATACGGAAAACAAAGATTGGGTATGGATCAGTACCGGGTTATCACTCCCCCTTGGAGAGTTTAAAAATATCTTGTTTAGTTATGACGGATCAAACGTCACAGTAAAAGTAGATGATAAAAGTTGGAGTATGGCTTATAGTGGTGCTATAAAGGTAACAAACAGCAACGTCCGAAATGAGCCCCTTAGAATAGGGGATAGATATTATGCGCAAGGAAGCTATACTCCTGATATTACGGTTGCAGATTTTAAGATTTGGAGCAAGGGGCTCAATGCTACAGAAAGCACAATGGCTCTCAATGGAGAGTTGGTAACAAGTGGACTGATTGCACACTATGACTTTGAAGGAAGTAATCCGAACAAGGATAAATATGGAGGGGAAGGTGATGTTTCTGTACATGGGGCAGCAACACTTGTCACGATTGGGACATTTACTGAAAGTGAAGTTGTTTTCAAAGAGAAGATCATCTCTTATCCTATTGTTGCTGCAAGGGCAAACAATAACAGAATTGAGTTTTGGGACAGCTTTACAAGAGGGCCGATCGGCTTCATTGAACCTCTTAAATATGTCAAAGATGTAGACTATGGTGAAGGCTATAGGCATGAGTTTACAGACCTTGATAAGCTGTATGGACTAGGATTTACCTCTTTTGTGACATCAGAGGCAAACATCACTTATGCCATCTCCAATGAGGAGATGGATACAGCATCATGTTTAGCACACATAAGGGGTACACAATACTTCCTTAGTGATAGAGACTTAAATGATGAGGTTGAGATGTCAACACTTAGAGCTCTTACTCCTTATCTCAATGGAGAGTTTGGAGAGTTCTGTGTGATTGAAAAGAATGGTGCATACAGCAATCCTCAAGCAGAGTTTGCGATCAAGAAGATCGTAAAAAAAGGTGTTTATACAACCTTTGTGTGTTCACCATGGAGCTGCGAGTCGCACAATTGTGGAGTGGCAAGTTGTAAAGAGCATTTTACTGGAACAGTGATCAAACCAAAAGACAGAGATTTGGTTCTTAACAGTACTATATGTCTTAAACAGCGCTGTGACATAAATAATGACTACTTCTCTGTATGCGGAAACAAAACCGGATGTCCGGACACACCAGGAATATACCAACAAGAAGATAATCGGTGTGTTCAAGCAGAGTGTGATAGTGGAGATACCTTAAACACCCAAAGTGGCATGTGTGAAAAACTAGGTTGTAAAAATTCTATTGATGCAGGAGATGGTACATGTTACAAAAAATTATAGTCTTTGTGGTCTCAATCTCTCTAGTGTTTGCAGATGTGGTACCTAACGATATTAGGGAAGATACCGTCGATACCACCAAAGTTACAAAGATGCCTTTTGGGTTCTATAAAGAGAAGATGGAGGGTGGCACCTACAAAGTTGTAGATAGAGAAGATCTAAGTGAGTATCCAAACAAAAGGATCTTTTCTGGATATGGTGTATTTGATATTCAAGAGAAGAACTGTAAGTATGTTGAGAATAATGCCAATAAATTAACATTCAGAAAAGATTTTGAGAAGATCAAAGTTTTTAACAATAACAGTTTTGCAGTTTCCCGCTCAAGTATGACGTTTTCTCAGTGTGTTGCACTGACACAAAAGTATGTAGGGAATGTCTATGCACCTGCAAGTCCAGTAGAGAACTCTGCTGTATCTAAAGGACAATTTCTTGATGATGAGATGTGGGTAGGGATGACTAGAGCAGACTGTACTCAGGATTATGTTAATAGTGATGGAATTGTTCAGGGATATAGTAACTTTTTGTATGTCAATAGTCCATGTGATCAAAATAAACTCTATGTCTATAAAAAAGGCGGAAGCACAAAATGGATGAGAGCTTCAGGAAATGAGTACAAGAAATGTGCTATCAGAATCAAGACAAATGATTATCTTAAACCAATCAAGATATGTGCTCCATGGTGGAGAGTTGAGAGTTCTTTCATCAACCACAACAAAGAGACGCTTATATGGGGAGGTAAGGAAATAGATCTTTCCAACTTCCTGATGCCTGATGTTCCTCAGCGTGTGACTGTATGTACAGAACGTAAAGAGGCAATAGAAGAAGAGAATACTGGTACAAAACGGGTAACTTGCAAAAAGTACTATAGTAGAACTGCAGGGGGAGGTAATAGCGGTCAGTGTCTAGAGGAACCGATTCAGCCTGCCTGCGAAGAGAATGAGTGTGCGGGATATATTGAGCATAACTGTAAGAAAATTTCACAATTGCCTACCTTTAAGGATTACACTTGGGGCTATATTGTGAAGAATGGTGAGAAGATCAGGGTGAAGATGAAGGATAAGATCAAAACCTTTGTTTATGAGTGTCCTGCAGAAAATCCAAGTGCTAACAGCTGTCTTAAAAGAGAAGAGATTGTAATCTTCCCTAAAGAGTGTCCGGGCTCACAATGTGATGAGCTTAGAACATGTATTCTGTCCAATAAGAGTACTGGAAAAGAGTGTAAGGAGCAGTATATATGTGAAAAGATCTATGGAGATCCTAGCTATACACCGGTATATCACCCAGACGGAACAATCAAGGCGCTACGTGCAAAATGTAAAACTACCGGTGAAGTCATTGAGAATGACCAAATTAGAGAGATGACCTATTCCAAATCAGACTGTCTTAGATATGAGGAGATAGAAGAGACAAATACCACGATAAAGAAGTGTATTTCAACCAAGATAAAGACAATGCATACATTAGAAACGAGTATCACTGAGCCGGACATCTATGCAAATGATCCAGAATGTGTACGCACCAACAACATCGAGGATTCAAGACCTTATGTGAATGTAGTGTTTGATTACCTCAACAGAGGATTCTTTACTACAGTGATAGAAAAAGCCTTTATCAGTGGAGAGTATCATGATAATGTAGATCAGCCAGACCCAATAAACCAACTCCCTTATCAGATATCAAATATAAAATCTCAAAGTTACTCTTCGGAGCCGGAAGAGAGGACGTTGGAGGCAGATGGGGTGACACAAGAGGAGTGTGATGCGTATTTTAATTCAGATGGATGGTTTGAAAAGCGTATAAGTTCTCTTTTTGTAGACCAGAGCATTACACCATTAGGAATCTTGCAAAAGAGCCGTGCGGATGCTCCGTATCAAGTCGTTTCTGTAGTGACTGCCTTTAGTTGTAGTAATGCCGCAACAAAAACAGGCTTAATCGACGTAACCAATGAAATAGCTTACGAAGATTACCCTTTTGCGAAAATTGGGATTGATTCCAATGCTGAATTAAGAGGAGACGGAGGAGCACTCACAATTAAGAACTGTGTGCTTACCTCTCCTCCGTTAAGTGGTGACTCGATTATAAAGTTCGTTGATATCAATGTCGCAACGGGAAAGGTAGAAATGTCTACCGAAGATAATCATGTTGATGAAGAGCAGTGTCAAAAATATGCTACATGTTTAGGTATGGACCGTTTTACAAGCTATAGTGGAACTGAGACCAAGACTTGTGTGATAGGCCAAGCAGAAGAGCCGGCACCGATAAATATTAACCCTATTGATCATGAGTTTCAGGACTTCGTTGAAACAGAAGGTTCTATTGCTACTGGACTTGACGGTACAAAAGATATGATTGTAATTCAAGAGTATGCACCGGGAAGATTCGGATATATGAGCAACTACCGTTTTCAGCTTCCTAAGAATAATATCGTTAAAATAAATAATAAGGAGATATTTCCGCTTATTCCCCAATCTGCGATCTTGGAACCATTGGATTACCATTTTGATATTATGTCTAAAAAGCAGACAACCAAAAATAAAGAACCCAACTCATATGATCCTTATTTTGAGACACTCTCATTTGGCGCACTTAACCCAGGGGGAGATGCAGACGGAGACAACAACTTTGGTGCAGCTGCTGCAGGAGGAGCAGGTGCTGCCGGTATTGGAATTGCTGCGGGTTTGTATCCTTTGGCATCTATTGGTATCGGTATTGCAGTAGCAGTAATTATCCTCTTTTTTGCCGGAAGCAAGCGTTTTGGTATGATACGAAGCCATTGGGATATTAAGAAGACATTGGATCCAAGTACAGCGTATGTGCCTAATGTATATGGCTATGACTTTAGAGAGTATGATGCACAGAGTAGAGTCTATACATATGAAAGAATGAAGTTCCAATCTGCAATGCAAAAGAGAGGCGACTTTGAGCAAGTACTTCAAGATTATAAAAAGTTGAAAGAGGAGTCTCTGTACTTTGCAGGATATTCTATGGATCAGATAAACTCTGTACTTATCAGACCATGTGAGAGAGATGGTTGTGTTACTTATCCCGGAAAAATAAAATGGTATAAGTTTAGTGGAAAGAAGACAAATACTAGTACAGACAACCATACAATAGTAATAAATAAGCCGGTGAACAATATCTATATGGGTGCCACTAACACTGTAACAGTTTTTGTTCCATATCGTGGGGATTATGAAATAATCGCACTGGATAAGAATAAAAATATTCTTGGTAAAAAGATCATATCGGATAGTGATTTTATAGATGGAGGAGCCTACAAGTATTCTTTTGCAAAAGTCATGTTCTCTCTCTCTGATGAGTTTGGTTTGGCGCATGATATAGAAGACGGTAATTTTGATAAGGCGTGCAGGTATGATAACTTCGTAGAGTGGGGCGGAGGAGTATCTGGGGTATACTACGAAAACCTTACTCCGGATGGACACAAATGTTCCAAGAGCAACGATGCTTATGTGAAAGATTTCTCGGCATACTATATTAAATTCAAAGCAGTGGATGCTGATAAGTATTTTGAAGTGAAGCTAAAGAAACCAATGCCTTATGCGAATAGATTTTTCTTTGTCCATTTAAATAAACTAGAAACCAGAGAGTACGAATGTTATAGAAATCAGGAGCCATGTACACCATGACAGTCAAAAAAGATAACTCGCACATGGAAGAAGTATTTATGGATGAGGTGCAAGAAATTCTGCACAATAAAGCCGTATCTCTTATTAATGAGTTGAATTCTAAAGTAGTTGAGAGAGAAGAACTCTCTGCAATTTTAGTCTTGACCATTTTTTCAGCACAGAACATTTTCCTGATAGGTAAACCAGGTGTGGCAAAAACAAAGCTTCTAAAGGCAGTAATGAACTCTGTAAAGGATGCAACAAAATTCAGTCATTTAATGATGCATGATACCAAGACCAAGGCATTGTTTGGAGAGAGGATCATAACACCTAATGGAGATATAGTACACAACAAAGATTATACCCTTCTTACTGCAGACTTTGTGTTCTTGGATGAAATATGGAAAGCAAAGAGTGAAGTAAACAATGGTCTCTTAGGAATAATGTCAGAAGATAGAGAGTATCATCCTGAAGGTGCACCGCCAGTAAAGGTGCCACTAAAAACACTTTTTGGTGCCTCTAATGAACTTCCTACTGCTGAGGTGTTGGGTGCTCTTAATGACCGTTTTTTATTCCGAATGGTAGTGGAACGTATTAGGGAAGATGAGAACTTTTATGATATGGTGCAAGGGAATATAGATAGTAGTAGTGATGTTGAAACCGAACTATATTTAGATGATATAGAGTTTGTTTCTAAGGTCGCATGTGAAACTATTGAGTTGAAAGATGAGATTGTGAAGAGCTTTACTGAACTTAAAAATAAGCTTATTCACGAAGAAAATATTGAGGTTTCAGATAGAAGACTTGTGGGTGCAATTAGAACTGTTATGCGAGTTTCGGCCTATCTTAATGGAAGAAAAGAGGTAGACGAAAGTGACTTTTTACTTTTAAATCATATCATCTGGAATGATTATGATGAAAAAGAGAAGTTAAAAAAAGCTATTTTCAGACATTTGTTTTCTACGCCCCAATATGCACAAAAACTGTTAAAAAATGCAGAAGATGAATTTTCTAAATTAAACACAGCAAAGCAGTCGCATCTTAACGATTTTCTTACTAAAAAAATAGTTGTGCCTGTCTCGGAATTGGAAGAGTATTATTCTCTCCATATTAAGATGACAAAAGATCTAATTAATGCTTTATATCACAACTATAACAGCTATATAGTATCGATACTGGAACTAGAAGAGAGGAACAGAAGAATTAGGAAGATGGCAGAGGATAATATTTTTACTACGACGCAAGAAGACCATATTTTTGATGAAGAATTTGTCCTGTCAGTAAATAAGACCATCAAAAATTACAGAAATTTAATTTCTTACCTTGAGGATTTTGTAGGACATTGCTCAGATGTGAGAAGTTATAGTGAATACGATGGGAGATAGAGTGCACGAACATAAATATAATTCTTTTTTATGCCCCACACTATTATTGGATGCCTTAGATGATATTAGGAAGAAATTACCAGGAGTTAACCTTAATATTGCAAAGGTATCATTTCTGGCAACTACTTATATGATGGAAGATAAATATAAGTTTGAGCCTAAGTCATTAAAGGTGAATGAGAAAGTTCCTACAGATAAAGTAATGATAAGGGTTACTCCTGCTCTTTTGAAGAGAGTAAAAAGGTATGAGGAAGAACATGAACTAAGCAAGTCTGAGATCTATGTAATGGCGCTGTCCAATTTCGTAAACCTCTTTTATGATACGATCAATAAGGTTGAAGAGATATCCTACGCCAAGAGTGTGGATACAAGTTTTATTTTAGTTTTAGACGCGGATTTGAAAGAGGTGATAGAAAGTGAATCTATCGCACAAAAAACAGCACTAATACAAGAGTCATTCAAATTACAGGACGGGTCTTTATATCATATCATTAATAAAGAAGTACTCTGTTGTCTAATAATAGAGAGCCGTTTTGAGAATATATCGCTTGATCCAAGAAAGGTTTACAAGAAGCTTTTTTAATCACTTTATAAGCAGAAATCCCAACGGTCTTTCTCGCAGAGAGTGCAAGTACAAGAGCGATTGGGTAGTTCACGTATGGTGTGTTTGGTATAGTACTCATTTACTGTTGCTTCCTTGACTTTCTACATACTGTTTTAAAACTTCCAAAGTAACTCCACCTGTTGTAGCCAAAAAGAAACTTCTGCTCCAAAATGCTTCTTTCCATAGCTTCTCTTTAACTC
>DQSX01000086.1 GCA_015663065.1 Sulfurovum sp. | reverse complement strand
CATGTGCTTTGTCCGAGAAGTCATTGAACTGTCTCTGCGGGTTACATCTGTAGACGATCTCTCCTTCAAGCACGGCAGACTCATCAATCTTCTCAACGTTAAGCACTTTGGCTCTTTTTTTCTTCATACTCAGTGCATAGCCTCTGTTCTCTGTACCGTCATTAAGGTAACCGTTTGGCAGGCTGTCAAACTCTACAGCCTGGAAACCTTTGTCAGTTGGAAGCAACACTGTCCAGTCTATGGTCTCCTCCGGTGCACCTACGAGTACTTTCATAAGGTCATTGAGCTCATACCCTTTATACTCAAGCGCTGCATTGGTCGGCGTGACTCTTTTATGCATATTGGTCAAAGTACCTTCCTGCTGGTTCATGGCAGGCATATCAAGATCACCATCTCCCAGTGCTGAGAGTCTGAAGTCTCCATTCTCATTATAGGCTACTGTATATCCGCTTGCATCATCGTCAAGATCACAAATGAGTGCTACACCCAAAGAGTTTGTTTTAGGCGGAATCATGGCAACACGTACAGAAGAAGTTTTTTCTATAAGTGCCACAAGTTTCGCAATATTATCCGCTTTTTCATGGAAATAAAGATCTTCACCGATTATAAGGGAGAAGGTCTCTTTTTTCTTCATCATCTTTTCAAACGCTTCAGCAAATGCATCTGCATCTTTACCTAGAAGTTCAACCAGTCCGTTCTTTTCAACAGTGATCTCTTTTTCAACCATTTCAGGGACTTTTTTCGTCACTTCTTTGCTCTCTCCTGTCTCTTCGTCTACTACAGTTTCAGTCACCTCTTTCATAACTTTTTCTTTCACTATTTTGGTAGCAGAAGATTTGAAACTGTCAATATATGTTTTGACATCTTCAGGCAGTTCAGCTTTATCTGCAAAGAGATCAAGTATCAGATACAGAGCTGCTTCTTCCAATCCTGCTTTATGTGTAAAGATTTCAACACTTTTACCAAAGGTAGGGACAAGATTGTCACCTACAGGGTGGAAGTAGATCCCCGCACCTTTGTTGAGCTTTTGCACATTGTTAAAGGCATATCGTGCATTAGGGTTGTCATTTCTCAGTGAAGCACCTACTGACATGACAAAATCCGTTGCCATCACTTCTTTGAAATCAAATGAGTAGAGAGACTGCCCGGATACATCAGCATAAGCAGAGAGGAATTTCTGGAATGCTCTTGCATCAGGGTTAATGAGCTTAAGACCCATTTTTTCTTTGAGTGTTTGAAGCATCAGTGCTTCTTCATTGGTGATGACAGAGTTGAACTTGATGGCATCTGCTTTTTTGAACGCTTCGATCGCGGCAGTAAATGATTCTTCATTCTTACCGTCTACTCTGTTCTCAAAGTCATACCCGTAACGTCCAGCACCACAAAGGGATACATAGTTCCATTCATTACTGATACGGAAGATCTTCTCATTTCTGTCAGCGATGGAAGCAGGTTTTGTTTCATAATAGATCTGACATCCAGAAGAACAGTGTGCACAGGTTGCCGGTGTCCTTTTAAGATCCCAGGCATTGGATGTATACTGGAAATCTCTACCGGTTAAAGCACCAACCGGACAAACAGCTGTACATTCACCACAGTCAGAACAGTCGGTAAAATCTGTGCCGTTGCTTGGTGCAATGACAGATTTCTGAAGTTTATTCCACATAGCATAAGCATCTTTAGGCATAGTCTCCTTATATGCTTTATCCAGTGGCTCCCCGCCTCTTTTTACTGTAGTGATCGCTGCATCACCTATCATATCTTTACAGACAGTGGTACATCTTTCACATACGATACAAAGACCCGCATCATAATGCAGGACTGAAGACCAGTTGATCGTTTCTCTTTTTGTATCTGGGATCATGTAAGACTGCGAATCTACCCCAAGTTCAAGCGTATAGTTCTGCAGTTCACACTCACCACTTTTGTCACATACTCCACACTGAAGCGGGTGATTGACATCATACACTTCCATGATCGCACGACGTTCTTCAAGAATGTTTGGCGTATCAACACTGATCTCCATACCCTCTTTAACTTTTGCATTACATGCATATACCTGTTTTCCATCCGCTTCTACAAGACAGATACGACACGCCAGTGTTGGCGAACATCTTGTCAAGTAACATATTGCCGGAATAAAAACATCATTGGCACGTGCTGCATTGAGGATGTATTCACCCTCTTTGACTGCAAAGTCTTTGCCATCAATTTTAATATTGACTATGCTCATATTAACTTCCTACCTTTTCAAAATCTAACCTGCTAAATCTATAAGAGGATAGCAAAGCAGTACTTAATCCCATATCAAATGTAGGGTTGACTGCAATGGTTCCTTTCATAGTTGTATCGATCATAAACACACGATCGAATGTAATACCGTCAATGGTAAATGCGATCTTCTCTCCGTCTTTTAATTTGCTGACTGTAGCGAACTGCGCAGAACCTAAAAGTACTGCTTCATCCTTTAAAAGTTTTGACTTAGCCGTAAAAGGTGAGAATTGCTCTGTTGGGTTACAGTGATAAACCACTGCTCCGTCAAAACCATCCATCTCTCCTATCTCATCAAGCTTTCTGTTGACAGAAACTTTTTGCGCCTTTAAAATGTAACCTCTGTTTTCATTTCCAACTGCATCAAAATAGTTTGGAAGATCATCAAATCCTACAGCTTCAAAACCTTTATCTTGTGGCAATTCACTCGTATAGTCGATGGTATATTCTGCATTCAATCCCAAAGCATTGGCAATATCATTCAAAACATATCCACCATAGGCAAGTGCGACATTCATAGGAACCACACGTTTATCAATGGTTGTTAAAGTTCCCTCTTGCTGGTTCATCGCCGGCATATCAAGATCTCCGTCTCCTAGTGCAGAAAGTGTAAAGTCAGCGGAAGCATTATAGCCCACCGTCTTACCCTCAACGGCATCATCAAGATCACAGATCAGTGAAATACCCATAGCATTTCCTGCCGGAGGTACACAAATGACATTAAATCCTGCATACTGCTCAAGCAGTGCTAGCAGTTTTGCAATTTGTGCAGCTCTTGGGTGTGCATAGAGGTCAGACCCTACTACCAGAGAGAATCCTGATTTTTTGATCAGAGATTTGTGAAGTGCTTCGAGCTCTTCTTCTCCAATATTGCTCTCTGCAGAGAGATTACCGATATCAAGGTCATCTATGAACTCTCTAATAGCTTTAGGAAGTTCTGCCTCTTTGAGCAGCGTATCTGCCAGCAATGCAGCTGCACCCTCTTCTGAACCTGCTTCATACTTAATGAACTGTGTCACTATGTTCTTCATTTCAGGATCTTCCAAAGGATGCATATAAGCTACTCTTGCCTGATGCCATTTGCTCGCCATATTGATATGGTATTTTACCGTAGGCGAATCATCATTGATCTTCGTCCCCATTACGATCACCGCTCTTGACTCTGAGAGACTTTTCAATGATCCGTTACTCAGATTCTTGCCTGTGATCTCAGCATAGGCAGCCATAAAGTTCTGATAGGCTTTTGCCTCATGCGAAATGAGTTTAAACCCAAGTTTCTCTTTGAGCTTCTGCAGAATTAACGCTTCTTCATTGGATGTCTGAGATGCAAATATCACAGAGTCTGCGGATCTAAACGCTTCTACTGCTTTTTCAAAGGCTTCTTTGTCTTTAGCTACATTTTCGTTCGCATAGTCAAAACCGTATCTTCCCGCACCACAAAGGTTTGAGAATTCAAAGGTATTGCTGATACGGTAAATCTTACCGTTTTTAACTTCATATGCCATATCACATCCGCCGCCACAGTGAGGGCAGGCAGACGGTATTTTTGTCAACTCCCAGGCATTGGCTGTATATTTGAAATCTGTACTGACCAGTGCACCTACAGGACACACAGCGGCTGCTTCACCCAAAGAGGCATAATTCTTCTCTTCTTTCACATTGATGATCGTGGAAGAGTATCCGCCAAATTTCAATTGCAAGGCTTCATCACCGGTGATCTCAGTAGAGACCCTGACACACTTTTCACACATGATACACAGTGCAGGATCATAAGAAACATGTCCCCAGTTCTCTACAGGTCTATGCTGATCTCTTGCAGTAAAAGGCTGCTCTTCAAGGTCAAACTCCATGGTTTTATTTTGAAGATCACACTCACCGCTTTTGTCACAGACACCACACTCCAGAGGATGGTTCACGTTATAGAGTTTCATAATACTCTGACGCTCTGTATAAAGTTCCTCATTATTGGTTGTGATCACAGCACCGTCTGTTGCTTTTTCCTGACAGGAGAGGATCATCCCCTCCACACCTTCTACATTGACGATACACATACGACAAGAGGCAATAGGCTGCACTTTGGTCAAGTAACACATCGTCGGGATGTAGATCTCATTCTCTCTTGCAATATCCAGAATAGTTTTTCCAAAAGTACTTTGACACACTTTACCGTCTATAGTAACTGTGATCTCTTTACCTTTATTGATTGAATTATGTACACTCATATTACACCGCCACCATAGAGATATAATAACAACGCATACATCTTTCTGCTTCAGAGATAGCCTCTTCGCCTGTAAAGCCGAGATTCACCTCTTTGTTGTTTGTTTTACGTTCTTCCACGCCGAGCTTTTCACTCTCTGCACGAGGCAATCCGGGCATCCAACCCGTGATCGTCTCTTTTTTGTCATAAACTCTCAGTCTGTTCAAGTGGTCTTCCATGATCTCATCATCCGT
Organism: Sulfurovum sp.; assembly: GCA_015663065.1. Lineage (GTDB taxonomy): Bacteria > Campylobacterota > Campylobacteria > Campylobacterales > Sulfurovaceae > Sulfurovum. The sequence goes on along the minus strand of DQSX01000086.1, from coordinate 5,008 downwards.
ACGTGTACATTTGCCGTCATAAATATAACGGCTGATCACGGAAGCAGCTCTTCTTGCCTGACCGACTGCATTGACTATGGTCATAGGACCATATTCACAGTCACCTGCAGCAAACAGTCCCGGACGTGATGTCATGAAATCTTTACCGTTAGTTAAAATAGAGTTCCATGAAGTCATCTCCAAATTCCACTCTTCAGGTAATATCTGCGTATCAAGTGCTTGTGAAACCGCAGGGATCAGATAATCACAATCGATCTCAAAATCTCCGTCTTCTATCTTCACAAGCTGTGCTCTACCGCCATCCGGATCTGGTACAAGTTCAAAACGGTTGACTTTAAGTCCAGTAATGTTCTTCCCATCATCATAAATTTCTTCGATCGCAGAGTGGAATATAAATTCAACACCCTCTTCTACTGCTTCATGGTACTCTTCATAGGTCGTGTTACGAATGATCGTTTTTTCATCACGTCTATAGAGCATCACTACTTTTTTGGCACCTTCGCGGATGGAACATCGTACCACATCCATGGAGGTAAATCCACCACCTACACAGACAACCGTTTTACCATTCAGTTCATTGGATGCAGGTGATCCGATCCTATACTTATGCCACAAATTCACCTTGTCAAGCATATCGATCGCACCCCAGTATCCGCCCATATTAGGGTTTTCATTCGCAGCACGTACTTTTTTTGAAAGTCTTGCCCCAAAGCCCAGCATAACTGCATCATACTCGGCATCCAACTCCTTCAGGCGTTCTGCATCCACTCTGTGGTTATTGGTAATGCTTACTCCGGGCAGTTCCAGTACAAGATCGATATCTTTTTGGTACTTCCCGATAGGCATACGATACTCAGGTACACCCACAGCGACTTCACCGCCGTTGACAGGAAGTTCTTCAAAGATATCTACTTTGATCCCTTCAAGTGCCAGATAATACGCTGCAGTAAGTCCCGCAGGACCTGCACCGATAATGGCAACTTTTTTACCGTCATTTCTCAGTGGCTTAGGTTCAACAGGATGCAGCCATGGAAGTTCATGGTCTGTTTCATAATCAGCACCCAGACGTTTCAACTCCATAATGGAGATAGGTTCATCCAGGTTTGCACGACGACAGGCATCTTCACAAGGATGCGGACATACACGTCCACAGGTATGTGCAAGAGGCATGGTCTGTCTTGTTGCTGCAAGAGATTCAGTAAAGACCATATCTCTTACACCTTCAATGTATGCAGGAATGTCTACATGCGCAGGACACATATCTGTACACGGTGCAGTGACTTTGGCAATATAAGAAGTATCACCGCCATAATGTTTTGAAGGAATCTGTGCATCAATACAGGTATCAAACTGATCTTTGTAGTGCTCCATCAGATCCAAAATAGGTTTAGGTACGGTCTTTCCGATCTCACACTTAGAAGTGGTCATCATTGTTTTTGCGATCTCTTTTAAGTGTGCCACATCATCATGCGAACCTTCACCACGTGCTATTTTGTCGAGCAAATCATACAGGATCCTACCACCCCATCTACCCGGAGCACAACGTCCACAGGCTTCAGAGTACTCCTGGTACTGTGCGGCATACTGTGATGCTAACTCTACAGCATCTATATCTTCGTCAAAAATGGCAACGCCATCCCAACCGATAAATGCCTTAGAACTTCTGTCTCCATGATAGGTTTCAGGTAGTTTAAACCCAGATTCACCCCACTCTAAAGTTGGTTTACCGCGATTGTCGATAAACTCATCCCTCCAAGTAGAGAATACGATTGCTGACATTACTTAGCCTTCGGCTTTGTTTTTCTGTTTGCCGCCGGTTTTCTAGCCGGTGCTTTTTTTGCTGGCGCTTTTTTAGGCATTGCTGGTTCAGCCGGAGTCTTTTTTGCTTCAGTCGCTTCTTTTTCTGCATCTGCTTTAGCCTTTGCCTCAGCTTCCTCTTTTGCCTTCGCTTCCTCAGCTTCTTTTTCAGCTTTGGCTTTTGCGGCAGCTTCTTCTTTGGCTTTTGCTTCTGCTTCAGCCTTTTCTGCTTCAGCTTTGGCTTTCTCTTCTGCCGCTGTTTTTTCTGCTTCTTCTTTAGCTTTGGCTTCCGTAGCAATTCTGTCAGCTTCCGCTTTCTCTTCTGCCGCGATTCTCTCTTCTTCAGCTTTTTTAGCCGCTTCCACTCTTGCAGCTTCTACTTTCTCAGCTCTCTCTTTTCTTGTTGCGTCATCTACTTTCTTCACCACAACGGTCCAGTCAACTTCGTTGAACTTCAATGAGTTCATCAAATCATTTCCTGTTGCACGTACGGTATCAGCAGACTTTTGGATGGCAGTGAAATCTCCTACTTCAAAAAGGAAGATTCCTACTTCACCCACTTTGATCCCTTTATCGATAAGCTCAACCATTCTGTCATAAAAATCGTCTTTTAAGTGTCTTAAATCATATCTTTTCATGCCAACTCCTATCTATCAACTTCGCCGAATACGATATTGGTAGTACCAATGATCGTAACAACATCTGCTATATATGTACCTACAAGAATTTCCTGAAGTAAACCTGTATGGAAGAAACTCGGTGCTCTACACTTCAGCCTGTAAGCATACGGCTCACCTTCTGATTTGATGTAAAAACCAAGTTCACCTTTTGGAGACTCTGTTGGTACATAGACTTCACCTTTTGGCGGTCTCATACCTTGTGTAACAAGCACAAAGTGCTGCATCAATGCATAGTTTTGTGTCATGATCTCCTCTTTTGGAGCAGAGATATACTGCGGGGCATGTGCCATGAGCTGTGGTTCTGTATTTTTATACATAGGGATAAGCTGTCTGATGATCCTTGTTGACTGCTTCATCTCTTCCATATAGATTCTAAAACGTCCATAAGAGTCATTTCTATCAGATGTCGGAATATCGAAATCTAGTTCAGAATAGAGCTCATACGGCTCCTCTTTTCTAATATCCCAGTTAACACCCGAACCTCTCAGCATTGGTCCTGTACATCCCCATGAAAGTGCATTGTCCGCAGAGATAACCCCTACATCTTCCAAACGCATTTTCCAGATACGGTTCTCATTAAGTAGCGCACCATAGGTATGTTCTACTTCATGGTCTACCTTATCACAGAATGTTGCTGCATTGATCAGCCAGTTTTCAGGAAGGTCAAGAGGCACACCACCGATACGTACAGATGAGTGTGTCAATCTTGCACCACAGTAATCTTCCATAAGGTCCATTGCAAACTCACGTTCACGGAAAGCATAAAGGAATACGGACATTGCCCCGACATCCAGTGCATGTGTAGCAACAAAGAAGAGGTGAGAGATGATCCTGTTCAACTCAAGAAGCATGGTTCTGATCACCTGTGCGCGTCTTGGAGCTTCAATACCAAGCAGTTTCTCTACTGCCAGTGCATAGGCATAGTTGTTAGACGTAGAGGCAATATAGTCCAGTCTGTCCGTCGTTGGCAAGAACTCATTATAGGTCATGTTTTCAGCCATCTTTTCGATACCTCTGTGAAGGTAACCGATATCCGGATAGGCTTTGACGACCTGCTCACCATCAAGTTCAAGAACCAGTCTTAACTGACCGTGTGCAGAAGGGTGCTGAGGACCAAAGTTGATGACCATAGTGTTATCATCACGCTCAAAATTGAGGTTTTCAAAAAATGGCGTTAATTTATTGACTTGTTGCATGCTCTCCCCTTACTTTCTCTCATCTAATGTTTTAGATGAAGTGGTATAGTCTACTAAAATGGTTTCACTGTACTCTACAGCCTGCTCTTTTTCGCCAGAAGAGATATCGGCATCAAACGGTACTTCATACCCTACTCTTGAGAAACGTTTTGTATCGTATCTGTCCACACGTGCAGGATCTCTGTTCTCAGGTCCGATCACATCTCTGTACTCTTTACCGAAGATCTTGTCTACTTCATACCATGAAGCAAACTCATCCCCTATCATTGGGTATGTTTTAAGAAGCGGGTGTCCTTCCCAGTCATCCGGCATAAGGATACGCTTAAGGAATGGATGGTTATTCACTTTGATCCCGAACATATCGAACATTTCACGCTCTGCAAAGTTTGCTGACTTATATACAGAAGAGATAGACTCGATCGCTTCACCTTTCTTAATACGGCATACGACTCTGACTCTTTTGGCTTCTGTAATGTTAAGCAGCTGGTAGAAAAGTTCAAACTCTCCATCCTGCGCCAGATAATCCACTGCAGACTGTTCGGAACATTGTGTATAGCCACACTTCTCTTTAAGCAAAGTGACCACTTCAACGATCTTTTTTGCATCTATATGTACTACAAGCTGTCCTATTTCAACGTAAGACTCTTTTGAAAGTCTTCCCAACGCTTTGGTCACTGCTGCAAAATGTGAACCCTCTTCAACTTCTACTCTTGGCACACGCGGTGCGACCCAGTATCTGTCTGTGTAGTATGCTTTACCCTGAACATTGTCTTTTGGTACGTATTTTCTCATTACACTAACCTCAAGTTCTGTTTTGTATTGTTATTCATATTCGCTGACTCTCTTCTGATCTTTTTTTGAAGCATCATCATCGCATACTGAAGTGTTTCCGGTCTAGGTGCACACCCCGGAAGGTAAATATCTACAGGGATGATTCTGTCTACACCTTGTACTGTTGCATAAGTATTGAACATACCGCCCGTGTTTGCACAGGAACCCATAGAGATGACCCATTTAGGCTCTGTCATCTGGTCATACAATCTTCTTGCGAACTCAGAGTGTTTCTTTGAAAGTGTCCCTGCCAGGATCATCACATCTGCCTGTCTTGGTGATGCTCTAAAGATCGTTCCCATTCTGTCGAAGTCATAACGTGATGCTCCCGATGCCATCATTTCGATCGCACAACATGCGAGTCCATAGGTAAGAGGCCAAAGTGAATTTGAACGCCCCCAGTTTACGAGTTTGTCTACCGAAGTCAAAGCTATCGGCAAGCCTGCTGCTGAGGCATAATTTACTTGATGCTGTGCCATTCAAGTGCTCCTTTTTTCCATGCAT
>DQSX01000160.1 GCA_015663065.1 Sulfurovum sp. | reverse complement strand
TTACTTGTGGTCTATAGAGTTGAAAACGGAACTTTAGAGCTTCTGAAAGTGGGAACGCACTCACAGCTGTTTAAATAAGTAGCCTCCTTTAATCTTACACCAGTCAACTGACCTATAAAGTCATAGATCAACTCTAATCCTTTTTCTTTACTCATCTTTTCTTGCTGCAAAAAGTCAAAATAGGTCAGAATGAACTACCCCGTTGCAAGCAACGGGGTAGTTCATTAGATCTGAGTAAATTTCAAATACTTTACAGTGGTAAAGAGTCTTATAGTCTTACCTTTAATCATAATAACCCATGAAAAAATCAAGTTTTGTTTTTAGTTCAGTCAGCTCATGTTGAGAAAGTATTGTCAAAGGTTCTGCAGATACTACTCTTTTTAAGTCAACGTTGCACATCCAGTTAATGATGAGTTCACTCTCTTTTTCAAGCTTTTCTCTTGCAGGTAAATTAAATCTAAATCTTCCACCTTTGAGATCAGTGGTCAACGGTATGACCAATATACTTTTAAATTTGGCTACATCAAGATTGTCATTTACATAGTTACTTTGCAATACCATTGCAGGTCTTATTTTTCCCAATTCACTCTGGTACTTTTTACCGAAGTCAACCAAGTGTATCTCACCTCTTTTAATGGTCACTGACTACCGCCACACCGTCAAAATCTTCTACAAAAGAGTTCTTTATATCTTCTCTTATAGCCTCTTTTATCTGATCTTGAAAAAGTGCATAGAGTTTATATGGCATAAACACTCCTTTTTCAAGATGTGTTTTTGCATCTTCAATGATCACTACATCCTCGCCATTTATATATTTTGTCATCGTTTTTTGAAATGAACGGACACCTTCATATACTAACATCATGACTCCTTTATATGTATCTTACAGTATTATCAGTATATCACATTGCATCACTGTTGTCAACAGCATCAACAATGCCCGATCAGGAAATACCCTTGGGGTGCACTAGTCACCAATTATAGAAACAACATTTCCACTGCGGATCGATTCCAAGATTTTAAAAGTCGTCTTTGTTCATATACTTTTCCAAATACCATTCAATAGTCTTCACAATACCAGAATCAAAATTTTCATCCGCTTTCCAGCCCAGCTCAGTTTCAAGTTTGCTCGCATCTATCGCATAACGTCTGTCGTGACCCGCTCTATCTTCTACGAAAGTGATGAGTTCTTTATAGCTAGATCCTGAATCGGGTTCAGGATGACGGGACGAGAATGGAACCTTCTCATCTAAGATGGTACAAATAGCATCTACTATCTGAAGATTAGTTCTCTCATTGCGTCCACCTATGTTGTAGACATTGGCTTCCTTACCTGTATGATAGACCAAATCTATCCCCTTACAATGGTCCAGTACATAGAGCCAGTCACGGATGTTTTTACCATCGCCGTAGATAGGGATGTTCTCTCCTGCAAGTGCTTTTTTGATGATGGTCGGGATGAGCTTTTCATCGTGTTGTTTTGGACCGTAGTTGTTTGAACAGTTTGTTATAACGGTGTTCATGCCGTAGGTCTCCTGATAACTTCGTACGATCATATCTGATGATGCTTTTGAAGCGGAGTATGGTGAGTTTGGTGCATACGGGGTCTCTTCTGTGAAGAGGTCGGTTTCCCCCAGTGTACCGTACACTTCATCAGTTGATATATGATGAAAACGGCATCCCTTATACTCATCTTTATAAGTAAACGGTTTTTCCATCCAGTACTTTTGTGCCACATCTATAAGTGTAAATGTTCCGTTAACGTTGGTCTCTATAAACACACCAGGGTTTTTAATGGAGTTGTCAACGTGACTCTCTGCTGCAAAATGAATGACACCTTGGATGTCATACTCCGTAA
>DQSX01000219.1 GCA_015663065.1 Sulfurovum sp. | reverse complement strand
TTCAATTATAAAAACTTTTCCTCAAACAAGTTTGAGGTTCCTATTTATAATCGCTCCGGCATCTCATCTTTAAAAGCGATCTCTTCAGCTTTTTCAAGGATGTCTATGGCACCCTCAGCTATCATCTCTTCGGCCAGCTGAAGACCCAGGAGATCACATTCTGATAGAGGAGAATTTAGCTCTTTATGCATAATGTTTGTACCGTCTGGATACCCAAGCATTGCTTTTACAGTAATATTTTCTCCATCAATGATGGCATTCACAGCAACAGGAGCGGAACACCCTGCTCCTATGGCAGAGACGAAGTCACGTTCGAGTTTTGTACAGATAAAAGAATTTTCATCGTTAAGGGTCATCGCTATTTCACGTATACGGTCATTGGAAGAGACGATTTCAATACCCAATGCTGCCTGTCCCATAGGGGGGATGAAGAAGTCGAGTTTTTCTACAAAAGGAATATCTTTTAAAAGGTCAAGTCTGTAAAGACCGATGTATGCCAGGATAATAGCATCATACTGCCCCTCTTTTAGCTTTCTGAGTCTTGTGTTTACATTTCCTCTGAGTTCTTTTACTTTGAGGTCAGGACGTCGCTCAAGCAGTTGCATACGTCTTCTCAGACTTGTGGTTCCCACTGTTGCTCCCTGTGGCAGTTCATCTAAACTTTTATAGGTATGCGAAAGCAGTACATCAGACTGGTCCTGACGTGTGGTAATGGCACAAAGCTCCAAACCTTCAGGGATGTAGGTTGGGACATCTTTGAGTGAGTGTACCGCTAAGTCTGCTGTACCTGCAAGCATTTCATCTTCAAGTTCTTTGGTAAAATGCCCTTTCCCGCCTATAAGCGCCAAAGGCTTGTCAAGGACCTTGTCACCTTTGGATGTGATTTCATTGAGTTCTACTGTTACTTCGGGGAAGCTGCTCTCAATACGTTCTTTAATGTGATAGGCTTGCCAAAGGGCCAGGTTGCTTGCTCTTGTTGCTATGATTAGTTTTTCCACTGTTACTGCTTTGTGTTTGATTTTTAACTGGAAGCGCGAATTCATTCGCGTACGGGACTAAAATCCCGATTCCAAGATTATGCTTATTTTACGAGTTTCTCGTACCCGTTTCTCATCTTATCCCACTCACCATCAATATAAATGGTAGGTGTACCCGAAACCATCATCTTTCCTGCTGCATCAGCATCCGCTTTTATCGCTGCTTTTACTTTTTTGTCATCGATCTGTGCTGCTGTGACAGAGTAGTTTGCATGTTTTTTTACTGCTGCGAGTATTTTTTTAACATCTTTCTCCTGAGGGTTTATCTTTAGACTGTACAGTTTTTCAAGCACATCCATTTTTCCCTCATGCTGTGCCACATGCATGACACGGGTTAGTACATCTGAAACAGGGTGGATCCTTAACAGCGGCAAATGATAATAGTACACTGCCAACTTTGTCGGGTTCTCTTTTGCAGCTTTGAATATCTGCGGTATAAGTTCCATACAGAAAGGACATTGCGGGTCCGAAAAGATCAACACTTTATGTTTTGCATCTTTGTTACCAAAAAGAAGGTGCTCTTTGTCATACATACTTTCAGGTACAGTCGGTTTTATCTCATTTCTGTAGTCATTCCCTGTTTTTTGATTGACAAGATGCCCGGTAATGAGTCCGTCTTTTACAAACATCATTTCAGGGGCATGCACCTCCTTTTTCTGATAGGTCAGATCCATGGTCGTTAAAAGGATCGTCCATCCTGGAAGATCTTTATGGGTTTTTGTCTCAATGACCGTCACACCATCAAGTTTTACCTGCGGATTTTTTACAATATTTCTTTTAACATACTTTATAAGTGTTTTGTTGTCCGGTACAGGGTTTGCGTTAAGAGCGATCGATGCGATCACTGTGCTCGTCAATAATTTCGACATCAATGACATTGTCATCTCCTTTGTTATTTGTATTAAATTTATTTTGAAAATTTGGATCTTCGGGTGTTATTTTAGCAACAAAATGTAAATACAATGTGTAGCCAAGAGTAAATACTCCCACAAAATCACTTAATACCCCCGGTATGATAAGTAAAATAGACCCGATGAAGTATGCCATACTGGCATCCTGGAACTTTTTCAGATTGAGTTTGCCTTGTTGCACCGACTGCATCTGTCCCATAATGGCATGGGGTGAATTCTGCAAGAGGATCATACCAATCATCGCACTTGTGACGATCCATATCACAGACCATAAAAAGCCGATACTTTCTCCGGTTTTAAGTGAAAGATACAGTTCTAAAAGAAAAAATGGAATAGCTAAAAACATTTTTAAAATCTCTCTTTCAACAGTGCTTCGATCTGCTCAGCAGAAACTTCATCTTTAAGCATACCGTCTCTTGTGACAAATTCCACAAGACCGTCAGACAGTTTTTTACCAATAACCACAGCATGAGGCACACCAAGCAGTTCATAATCTTTCATCTTCGCACCAAAACGGTCTTTTCTATCATCCAACAATACATCTACACCAAGTTCCAACATAGAAGCATAAAGTTTTTCACCCAAAGCAACCTGTGCTTCATCTTTAATGTTTGAAATGATGATCTGAAGATCAAAAGGTGCAGACGCTTTGGTCCAGATGCAGCCTTTGTCATCATGATTTTGTTCTATAATGGCTGCAAGCAAACGACTTACACCTATACCATAGGTTCCCATGACCATAGGCTGTGCTTTCCCATTCTCATCAAGGAACATCGCTCCCAATGGTTCAGAATACTGTGTACCAAGCTGGAAAATATGCCCTGCTTCTATCCCTTTGGTATAACGCAAAGGGGAAACACAGCAGGCACAAAGATCACCCTCCTGTACGGCAACCAGGTCATGATAGTCTGCATCAAGACCTTTAAAACTGTTACCAACAAGATGGTAGCCCTCTTCATTGGCTCCGCAGATCATGGAAGTGGCTTCTTTCATATTGTTGTCATAAACCACTCTCACAGCTTCAGGTGCCATAGTCGGTCCCATATAGCCCGGAACAAGCCCCGCTGCCAATAGTTCTTCTTCTGTAATATCTACCAGATCATTGGCATCTACGGCATTGCAGGCTTTCACTTCCTGCAGTGTATCTGAACCTCTCAAAGCAAAAAGTACTATGGCAGACTTGCCTTCATCATAAAGTGCTTTTTTGGCAACGGTCTTCACCAAATAATATGGATCAACATGGAAAAATGCAGACAACGCTTCTATGGTTTTGGTATCGGGTGTATAGAATTTTGAAAAAACTGCTTCAGGCACTTCAGTCGGAGAAGCTTTCTCCTGACGAATGGCTGCTTCGATGTTTGCGCCATAGTCACAGTTGTCACACACCACGATGGTATCTTCACCTGAATCTGCAAGTACCATGAACTCTTTGGAGCCTGAACCGCCAATAGCACCGGAATCTGCCTCAACCACTCTAAACTCAAGTCCGAGTCGTGTAAAGATCTTTTTATAGGTCTCCTCCATACGGTCAAACTCTTTTTTCATGGCTTCATATGAGACATCAAAACTATAAGAATCTTTCATAAGGAATTCACGCCCGCGCATCAAACCAAAACGCGGTCTGATCTCATCACGGAATTTTAGGTTTATCTGATAGAGGTGAAGCGGCAGCTGTTTGTAACTCTTAACTGTCTGTCTGACCATGTTGACCATCATCTCTTCATGGGTCGGTCCTAAGACAAAATCGTTGTTCTTTCGGTCTTTAAAACGAAGAAGCTCTTTACCGTACTTTTCAAAACGTCCACTCTCCTGCCACAGTGATGCCGGGGTAACAAAACTGAGACTCACTTCCTGACACCCTGCTTTGTCAAGCTCTTCTTTGACCACAGCACGGACTTTGTCCAATACTTTTTTACCCAAAGGCAGGTAGTTGTAAAGACCGGAGCCTCCCACTGATTGTATAAATCCGCCGCGAATAAGATAAATATGGCTCGCCAGTGTGGCATCGCTTGGTGTCTCTTTGGTAGTCGGGATTAATAATCTTGAAAATCTCACGCGCTGTATCCTTTTGTATGGTGGTCATTTTTATACTGTTTTACATCGATCTCTTCTGTATCTATTTCAAACATACGTTTGAAAGATTCAATACAGTTGGCATTCTCTTTGGCGGTTGAACTTTTTCTTAGGTTCTGTGTCGGGTCATGCAAAAAACGGTTAAACATCTGCTGTGCCATTTTTCTCATATTCTCTTCATACTCGGCAGGTACAAAACCTTTTTTCAAAGCCCTTTGCATCTCTTTTTCTATGGCGGCTGAGACATCTTCTCTCATCTTTTTAATGACAGGTTCCACAGAGAGTGCTCTAAGCCAGGCGTAGAACTCTTCTTTATATTTCTCAACGATCTCCGCTGCACGTACTGCCTGCTCTTCTCGTAAAGCGTGGTTGTCATTGGAGATGGAACGCAGGTCGTCTATGCGGAAAAGTTCCAGCTTTTCAAGCTTCATATCTTCGATGTCACGGGGAATGGCCATATCGAACCAGTGTCTTGGCAATGTTTCATTTTCAATGAGCTCCTGGGTAATCACTGTTTCAGGTGATGAAGTTGCTGAAAAAAGAAGACGGTAACGGTTGATATATTTAGGTAAAGTATCCATAGTGTCTGCTTTAACATTTTCTCCCAAAGCGTCAGCCACAGCCTGTGTTTTTTCCAGATCACGTCCTATGAGTACCACATCGCAGCCTACCCTGAGCAAATGTTTTGCAGCCAGAACACCCATGTCTCCTGCCCCGACCACAATGGCTTTCATGCCCTGAATATTGTCTCCCAAAAGTTTATGTGCCTGAGCAACAGCAACAGAAGCAATGGAGATAGGGTTTTGCGAAATATTGGTAACATTTCTTACTTCAGCGGCACACTTAATGGCATAAGAGAGCACACGGTTGAGCTTACGTCCTGCTGTGCCATTGACAAAAGAGAATTTAAAAGCATCTTTCACCTGACCGGTGATCTGTGATTCACCAATGACCAGTGAGTCAAGGGAAGAGACCACAGAAAAGATATGCGCTACCGCTTCTTCATCATCCACACGATTTGCTGTCGATTTCACTTCATAAAAATTCAAGTCGCTTTTTTGAGAGATGAGTCCCAACACGGCGTGATAAGAGGAGAAGTTGTCTCTGGTAGCCATGATAATATCTACACGGTTACAGGTAGAGACCACAAAAGCTTCATGTACAAATTCAAAGCCGACCAGTTGATCGAGAAATACTTTTTTCTCTTCATCATTGGGAAATGCCAGTTTCTCTCTCATAGATTGTTCACAGGTTTTGTGTGAAAAACTAATGACCTGATAATACATTAAAAGTCCCTCTCTATCATCTCTTTGGCGATCCCCGATAAAGCTGTTTCTCCATGGGCATCCATAACTGCGATCGCTTCGTCAATGAGTGTTTTTGCTTCCAGTGTAGCACGCTCAATGATTTTATGTGTTTTCATGTTGGAGAGTATCCAACCCTGCTCTTCCTTACTTAAAGCTTTTGCATGCAGAGATCTGAGCTTTTCTCTCTCATCATCCTGCAGTGCTTCATAGAGGTAAATATACGGCAGTGTGGTCTTCCCCTCTACAAAGTCATGCAGTGCAGGCTTTCCAAGGGTTTGGGCATCCTGTGTAATATCTAAAATATCATCGATCATTTGAAATGCCAGACCGAGGTTTCTGCCGTAAGTCATATAGACTTCTTTAGGCTTGCCTGCCAAAAGTGCTGCTGCTCCGGAAGATGCTTCTATGAGCGAAGCGGTTTTCTGGTAGATCATCTCAAGGTAGATCTCTCTGTCAAGATTAAAAGTACTTGAAAGTGAAACATCTTTGAGTTCACCCAAAGAGAGTTGTGTCACCGCATTGGAGACTACTTTTGAAACATCCGCAGAGATATTGTTGAGTTCAAAAAACCCTTTAGAGTAAAGTATGTCTCCCAGCATGATGGCTGTTTTGTTTCCGTAGAGGGCATTGAGTGAAGGCTTTGAGCGTCTTGTGTCAGCATCATCAATGACATCATCATGCAGCAAAGAAGCAGCATGGATCATCTCTACGACTGCAGCAGTCTTTACCACAGGCAAAGAACTCCCTGCAATTTTTAAAATAAGTTTGGCACGTAAGCGCTTACCCTGAGGTAACTTTTTATACAGACTGCTTACCTCTTTGTCTTGCAATTCTTCTATAAATTGTTCTATTTTTCTCTCTACAGCATTTAGCACATTCATTCCTTCTTTAAAGGCAATAATTATATCTAAACTATGTTAATCTTTTTCAACTTTATAAATGACGGAGTAAAGCAGCGGTACATAATAGAGGTTCAGTACTGTAGCCCAGGCAATACCAAAACCAAGAGAGATCGCCATAGGCTGGATGATGAGTGCCTGTCCCGAAGCGAAGAAGATCATGGAAGAGAGTCCAAGCACTGTGGTGATGGAAGTCAGAAGAATAGGTCTGAGTCTGTGCCCTGCCTTTTCCATCATCTCTTTTTGATTCTTTGATGTTCGAATGAAAGAGAGCATGATCAAACCATCATTGACCACCACCCCTGCCAGACCAATGATCCCCATGACACCGGGCATCGTCAGGTTAATACCCATAATATAGGTCCCTACCAGTGCCCCCACCACAGAGAGAGGGATAGTTGAAATGATGATGAGCGGCAGTACCAGGGAGTTGAACATCCATACCAGAGAGATAAAGATGAGGAAGATGGCGATCATAGCTGCCTGAGACATCTCTTTTTTCATCTGATTGTTCTCTTTCTCCTCCCCTTTGATAATAACTTTGATACCCTCTTCTTCAAACTTTTTAAGCAGTGGTTTGATCTTTTGCATGACCTCTGTTGCCAAAATAGTTTTACTCTCTACTCTTGAAATGACCGTACGTACCCTCTGTGCATCCTCTTTGAAGATCTTGACAAAAGACTTTTTGTAGACAAAATCACAAATCTCGTCAAGTCTTACGACAGCATTGCCGTCCGGTGTTGTCAGTTTGACGGACTTTATATCTAAGGTTTCATCTTTGTTCGGGTCTTCAATACGCAGGCGTATGAGTCCTTTTTCATCAAACATTTTTCCATATTCACCTTTAAGGAAAGTACCTTTGAGCAAAGAGGTGACATAGGCTTCTGAAAAACCTAACATTTGTCCATACTCATTGACACGCAGTTTTAACTCTCTGACCCCTTCTTTTGCATTGTCCGTTACATCCAACACACCTTCAATGCCTGATAACTCTTTTTTCAGCCTCTCTATGGCTTCGAGTAGCTGCTTTTCATTCAGTACACTCAGCCCTATTTCTATGTCATGTCCGACAATACCTGTTTGGGGCACAAAGATGTTAACCTCTTCAAAGACTTTCTCACCGCTTGGCAGTTTCAATGTTTTAAAATCCTGCAGGACATGCGCATCTGTCATCCTGGAGAGTTCCTGTGCTTTATGTTTACGTATCATATCTGAGCCGTCATACTCAAGGGAAAATATGGGGTTCAAATACTTGTCAAAAAAATTCTCCGCAGCTTTTTCATGCAGGTTTATAAATATGCTAAAAAGATTATCTCCCGTCTCAAAGGTCTGGTCCGCGTTAAATAAAATACCTACAACTGAAGTGATGGAAGAGACCTCACCTGCTTCCAGCTCTTCTTTATAATATTGAAGCAGTGCATTCTCTATCTGTGTGACCCTCTTTTCTGTGTCTTCAAGTTTGGAGTTGACTTCTATTTTACCGTTAAGATAGATCTGCGTAGAGTCAAACTCGGGAAAAAGTTTAAACTTGATCAAGCCCATCATGCCTACTGTTGCCACAATGATAAATGTCACCAGAAGAAACAGGGAACGTTTTTTTCTTTTCAAAACTACTCCCAACACTTTTTCATACCAGATGTCCATCTTAAGCCAAAAGCCTGAACGGTCATGATCTGCTTTGGTGTCTTTCATAGAAAAGAGTTCTTTAGAGTGCAGCGGTAAAAAATAAAAAGCTTCAAAAAGAGAAGAGACCAGCAAGATGGAGATCATCACCGGCAGTACCTTCATGAATATACCCATTTCACCCGACAAGATCAAGAGTGGCAAAAAGGCGAACACTGTCGTAAGTGTTGCGGTCAGTACTGCAGGGAACATCTCCATGGCACCATCTATGGCAGCATCACGAGGGGTCTTTCCCATCTCCATATGCCGGTAGATATTTTCTGCGACTACAATGGCTTCATCCACCAGCATCCCCAGGGCTATGAGTGCACCTAAAAGTGTCAACATGTTTAAGGAGTACCCTATCATATCTGCTGCTATGAGGGTGATCATGAATGAGGCAGGAATTCCAATAGCAACGACAACGGCGATCTTGTAGTTGACAGACATAAAAAGTGCAAGAAAGACCAGTACCAGACCAAAAAGAATGTTCGAAGAGACCAGGTTCAGCCTGTTCTTTATCCAGATAGAAGTATCGGTATAGACTTCCAACACCACATCATCATACTCTTTTTGTACCTCTGCGAGCATCAGCTTAATCTCTTTGCTCAGGGCTATGGCATTTCCCTCTTTGGTCTTATTGATATTGATGGAGATATTTTTCTTACCGTTAAAGTGTGAAACTTCATTGCTTTGGCTTAAACCAAAAGTTACTTTGGCAATGTCCCCCAAACGTACTTTTTTCCCGCTGATGCTTAAAAGAACAGACTGCATAGCCTCTACAGACTTCTCTCCGTTGATCGTTGAGAGGTAAAGGTGGCTTCCTTTTTGCTCTATGGTACCAATGGGAAAGATGGAAGAGAGACTTGAAATAGCCTTGTAAACCGCTTCTTTGGGTAGTCCGTAAGCAGTAAGTTTTTCATTATCGATCTCGATGAGCACCTCATCATCTGCATCTCCACGGATGGTGATAGTACTCAGATCTTTGTAGGAACTCAACTTGCTTTTGAGATCTTCCGCAATGTTGAGCAGACGCTTGGTAGGCACATCTCCCGAAATAGCAATAAGCAGCAAAGGAAAGTCATGTACCGTGATCTTTGCAATGGGTTCATCCATGTCGGCCGGAAGGTCACGTCGAATGTTTGCAATGACATCTTTAACATCGGAGAGTATCAACTGGTTGTCAGAACCGGACTTTATATCCGCTTTGATAGAAAAAAACCCGTTTTGGATAACCGTATCGATGTTTTTGACTTCGGAGATGGTTTTGAGATCATCTTCAATGTTCCTGACCGCCATTTTATCCAGAACATCGGCTGAAGCTCCGGGGTAGCCTCCGCTAATGGTGATCTGATCCAGATTTGAGGGAGGAAAGATCTCTTTAGGGATGTCTCGATACGCGAAGATTGAGAGCAAGAGCATAAATACCATGAAAATATGGTTGATGATCGGTTTGTCAACAGCGAAGGTAATGAAATTTTTTATCATTGTACTTCCAAATCATTGATGACAAATATAGTATCTGTCACCCTGTTTTTAAATTTCAGTGCTTCTACATTTTGTTTGAGTATGATATTTTCTGCTTTGAGTGCTTCCACTTCTCTTTGTATTTTGTTCACATTTTTACTCTCATAATAGATCTGATTACTCAAATAGATCTTTACCATGGTCAAAATAAGCACTATGACCACTGCCATGATGATCACAGATACCATCCCAAAGGTAATACCGTTAGGTTTGGACTTTTTTCTTCTCTTTTTGCGTATTTTGGCAGCCACTACTTCTCCCCTGAAGATTTTTTAAACTTGAAAGAGCGTAATTTTGCCGACCTGCTTCGTGGATTGACCTTTAACTCCTCTTTACCTGCGATGACCGGCTTTCGCGAAAGAGCTTTACCCAGGGCATGGTCTTTACCACAGGTACAACGCATAGCCTGAGGGTCACAGATGCAGTTTAAACTCCATTTTTTAAAACGGTTCTTCACCAGTCTGTCTTCCAGAGAGTGAAAAGTGATCAGGGAAACCACCTCTGCTTTAAAATGTCTAGCTTCAATAGCATCAAGCAAGCCTTCTATCTCCCCGAGTTCATTGTTCACTTCTATGCGGATAGCCTGGAACATTAAAGTAGCCGGGTGTATCTTTCCACCTGCGGGTATGACCTGCTTTGCGATCTCAGAGAGTGCCTTGGCACTCTGGATGGGTGCTTTGGCACGGGCTTCTATGACCGCAGCAGCCAATTTACGGTAAGAGCGTACTTCGCCATAGGCATCAAAAATGTATTCGAGTTGCTCTTTGTTGTAGTCGTTGACCACTTCATACGCAGAGAGAGGAGCAGAGGCATCCATACGCATGTCCAAAGTCTCCGAGTTGAAAGAGAATCCTCTCTCTTTTTTGTCAAGCTGTAAAGAGGAGACACCAAAATCTGCAAGAAGTGCTGTGATGGGTAACTCTTCCAATGCAGGAAGCACCGTGGCAAAGGTGCCTTTGTAAAGTCTGCTCCTATTGTCAAAAGGTTCAAGTCTTTTTTTGGAAAAAGCCAAAGCTTCATCATCTCTGTCAATACCGATATGTTTGAGATGGACATACTTTTTTAAAACTTCAGAACTGTGTCCGGCATATCCCAGTGTACAGTCTACAAAGTAACCCTCTTCCACAGAAGAAAAACTCTCTAACACTTCTTCCAACAATACGGGTATATGGGGAGTTTCCACAGATTTTCCTATTCATTTCTAATTTCTAATTTCTAATTTCTAATTTTGCTGTTATAATACCAAAATAATACAAAATCTCAGATGCATACGAGAATAAAGGCAGATCCCCATGATAGACAAACACTTGATCACAGATATCTCACATATCTCACTGTCACTTTTCAATAAAAACTTTTTTTCCGTCTATCACGGTTCTATCTCAGCAAGACTTGGGGCCAGTACTTTTCTCATAAACTCAGAAGATACCATTCTGGATGAAGTGACAGAGGAGTCCCTCATTAAACTTGATTGTCAAAAAAGAGACTATCGCTGGAGCCTTGCCAATGCAGATGCACATATACATGAGCTCATCTACAAGACTATACCCAATGCCAAATATGTCTCTTACACTATGCCCCCTTATGCCACTGCATTTTCACTTAAACACGGCAAAGTCTCTCCTCAGGACTATTACGGGAAAAAGGTACTGGGCGAAGTGATCGTCTATGACCCAAAAAGCATTGATGACTGGTTAGATCGTGCACCGTATGAAATACACCAATTCTTTCAGAAAAATGATACACATTTGCTTCTCATTAAAGGCTTTGGCGTCGTCTGTTACGACAGAGACATTATTGAAATGGCAAAAAAAATATCTATTTTGGAAAACTCCTGCCGTATACTGGCACTCAGTACAACACTCTAAAGGTCATACTTTATGCTTGATATTATCGTTATAACCATATTTATCGCCACGGTGACCAATCTTATACTGACCCGTTTTCATATCCCTACGATCATAGGCTATATTGCCACAGGTATTATTATCACTTACTTTTTACAACTCTCCCAGGCTACACACTCTGAAGAGCTGCATACCATTGCAGAGTTCGGGATCGTGTTTCTTATGTTTACCATCGGGCTGGAGTTTTCCATACACCATCTTGTCAAAATGCGTAAAGAAGTTTTTATGTACGGGAGTCTGCAGGTAGGCTTGAGTATGTTGGCCTTTTTTCTTATATCTTTCTATCTTTTTCATATAGACATAAAGGCTTCTATTGTTATCGCCGCCGCATTGGCACTCTCATCCACAGCTATTGTTTTAAAGATCCTCAACAGCAGTCGTAACATCTCCAAAGCCTATGGTAAACGCTCATTGGGGATCCTGATCTTCCAGGACATCATGGTCATCCCTATATTGCTTATGATCACTATTTTGTCTTCTGCGAATGTTTCCATGGGTGGATTGCTCTTAACCACTGCTTTTGATGCATTTTTACTTTTTTTGGCACTATGGGCATTTGGTAAATTCATTCTTGAACCTTTTTTTAATGAAGTCGTAAAGAGCAACTCCAATGAGATCTTTATCGGTTCAGTACTCTTTGTGGTCATGGGTGCTTCTGCACTTGCGCATTCACTGGGTTTCTCTTACTCTCTGGGTGCATTCATCGCAGGTATGATCATAGCCGAGACACGCTACAAACACCAGGTTGAAGCCGACCTGATACCTTTTAGAGACCTGCTTCTTGGGATCTTTTTCATTACCGTGGGTATGCAGATAGACTTTTCTGTCATCGCCGCACACTATCTGACCATACTTGGGCTGCTGCTGCTCTTTACTGCAGTAAAGATGTCGGTCATCTTCCTGCTTCTTTTGAAGTCTGCAGGAAAACGTGTGGCACTTAAAACAGCATTGGCACTCTTTCAGCTGGGGGAGTTTGGTCTGGTCATCTTTGAATTGGCAAAAAACCAGTCACTGATAGACCCTACCATCTCACAAATACTTGTTGTCACTATTACGATCTCCATGATACTTACCCCTTTTGTCTTAAGAAATATTGCAGGCATTGCTGATTTCATTTTACAACATGAAGATAAAACAGATAAGCAGATCAAAGAGGACAAAAGTCTGCATGACCATATCATTGTATTGGGATATGGGCGCCTGGGAAGAAAAATCTCTG
>DQSX01000171.1 GCA_015663065.1 Sulfurovum sp. | reverse complement strand
GGTTTGTAGAGACCTGTATTGTAGAACTCCATACCCGAGAATGGTCCAAGTGATGCGGTGGAGAAAAAGACTGCTCCCACATAACTTTGATGATCATCCATTGCATGTGCATACACTGCTTTTCCCTCTATGGATTCGCCCTCTTCTTTTCTATATCCAAGTTTCACAATGGCACCAAATTCATCTGATATACGACCACCAAGGTGGGCTTGAACAGAACGTAAAAGAGAAAAATCTCCTGCATTGGTCCCGTCATCAGGGATATTTCCTTTTCCATCAGGTTTGTCATATGTCCTGTTGTACTTAGATTTGATCAACAGAGATGGATTGATGTCGGTATTTGCCATGAATCCGTTATTTGTACTGTTGAGGTCTTTCACCTTTTGACTGATGGTCATCCCCGAAGCTGCAAACTTTCTACCAAACTTGTTCAGTCTTGGCATTTGCTGTGAGTGACATGCAACACAGTCCAGTCCTGTTTGTGTACCGAACATTGGCATGGCCTCTACTGTTTGTGTGAACACGCTTATACTTAACGCAGTTGCGAGTGCAATATGCGAGCTTTTCCCTATTTTCATTTTTTCCCCTTTATATTTGTTTTATACGATTACATTGTAGCATAAAAAATTTTCAAAAACATCACCTATTAGTGTGATAAATGTGATTTTTTAAGACTTTAACTATAAAATAGTAAAAATAAAAATAAAAAAGTACAAAATAATGACAGAGATAAAAGATATAGAAGTATTACAAAAGATCATAGACTTTCAGTCCTGTATTATTGAGGGCAAGACTGTTAAGAGTATCTTACATAAGCACAAAGCATTTTTTCTTGAGAAGTCTGGTGCAGATATGATTACCTTGTATATGCATGAACACAGCATAGTCAATCCGGAATATATTTTGGAAGAGGACAGGGAGTTTGAACATCTTATTCATAAATACATTTTCTCTAAAAAAAATTTTAAATGGAACAAATTTGTAGAAAACTGTAATGCCTACTTCGCTTCAGGGCTCAGTCATGAAAGAGTCACGGAGATGTATCAGATCTTTAAAGGGTATATGACAAAAAAAGAAGCAGATGCTTTTACCAAAGAGTTGAACATAACATCTGCAGTTATTATTCCTATTTATGCATTTGGCGACCAAGAGATCATGGGGTATTGTTGTTTTGTTTTTAGGTCTGATCATGAGCTGGTGATGGAAAAACTAAGAACTTTGCAAGTGCTTTTTCAAACACTGGTTAGACCTTTATACGATAAAAAGTATAATACCATTTACAGTAAATGTATTCGAATAGATGAAAATATGAACTTTTTGACAAGTAAAGAGAAGAAGATCGTGAAAAAGGTATTGGCAGGGCACTCTTATGCAAATACAGCAGAGGTTTTGAATATATCTATCAATACGTTAAAAACACATATGAAAAATATATTTAATAAATATGCAGTAACATCGAAAATAGAACTTTTTAACAAGTTCCATATACGGGTTAAATAATGAGAAGAAATGAAAATAAGTAAAACAGTGTGGTTAGTTTGTTTAGTAGGCACGGTATTGAATGCATCTGGGGCTTCACTTTACAAACAAAAATGTAAAAGCTGCCATGGCAGTCACGGTGAAAAAAAAGCCATGGGAAAATCGAAAGCTATTCATAAGATGTCTGTCTCTGCTATAGAAAAAAGTATGTATGACTATGCTTCAGGTAAGAAAAAGGCAATGTCTTATGTAGTGAAAGTAAAAAAAGATTTTGTACATGGACACAATGACAAAACGTTACATGCACTTGCCGTCTATATTCATGGGCTCTAATAGTTAAGCCTTCATACTTAATTCACACTTCTGTTTTATACTTGGCAACACTTAATTTAAAGGATAAGCCAATGAAAAGCATAGCAGAAGAAAAAAACAAACTAAATGAGAGAAGAGGGTTTTTCTCAAGAATGTTCGCCACAGGTGTTGTTGGAATAGGACTGATGTCGACATCGCTGGAAGCAAAAAACGCTGCTAAGACCACAATACTTACAGAAGCACAAAAA
Source organism: Sulfurovum sp. (assembly GCA_015663065.1). Lineage (GTDB taxonomy): Bacteria > Campylobacterota > Campylobacteria > Campylobacterales > Sulfurovaceae > Sulfurovum. The sequence goes on along the minus strand of DQSX01000171.1, from coordinate 2,847 downwards.
GAAGAACTTTTTTTCATTTATGAAGAAGAGAAATTGGCACGTGATGTGTATATTACCTTGGGTGAGTTGTATCCGGATGAAAACACTTTTGCAAGTATTCAGCTTTCAGAGCAGAGACATATGGACGCGGCAGAGGCACTGTGTGAAAAGTATGGTGTAGATATCAGTATGGTGGATGAGTCACGTATTGGTTTCTTTACTTTGGAAGAACTTCAGGAACTCTATGATGGATTGGTCGAACAAGGCAGAGAAAGTCTTTACGGCGCGTTGGAGTCGGCTATTTACATAGAAGAGCTAGATATCGGAGATTTGACAGAACTCATAGAAGAGACAGGTATGCCTTCAGATATTGTTAAAGTGTATGAAAACCTTAGAGAAGGGTCTTACAATCACCTTGAAGCATTTCAAACATCGATCAGCAGAGTAAACACTTAAAAAGAAGCAGGCCAAAAGTAAAGTTATTTTATTTTTGGCCAGATCAATCTAAATTCACTTCCCTTGGAGACTTCAGAATCGACAGTTATTTTAATATGATGTTCTTTACAGATCTCCGAGACAATGTCTAACCCCACACCAAAACCGTTAGAGGTTTCAAAACGCTTGAAGATCGTTTTTTGTTTCTTCTTTTCTATCCCTACACCATGATCTTTTACACATAAACACGCTTCTGTCAGGGTGACATCTATTTTCCCGTCTTGTTTGGAAAACTTAATGGCATTGGACAGCAGATTGTCCAAAATGAGCGTGAGTTTTCTCTGGTCAATATGGCAGATGACCGAATGCAGGTCACTTTTCAGGGTAATACCTTTAAATCGCATGAAGGTATCAATATATTTTAGACGCTCTTCGAGTACAACTTTGACATCAATGGCATTTTTTTCATAAGCAATGTGTTCATGAAAAGAGATATAAGTAAGGTCGTTGTAGAGATTTGAAAGGGTTTTTGTTGCAATCTCTATGCGGTCAAGAGAACGTAACTGTTTTGGTTTGAGGTTTTCTTTGTCAAAGTGTTCATAGGTCATCAAGATCGTACTGATGGGGGTGTTCATCTCATGGGTACTGTTTTTAATGAATGTTTTGAGTGCATCGATGAGGTTTTGCAGCGGATAAAGCATGATCTTGGAGAGAAGTATGGCGATAAATACTAAAAAAGCGATCGCAACGAGTGCAAATATGCTCATTTGGGAGATGACTTTTTGCAACGCTTCTTTCGGGAATTCTTTCATAATGACAATATATTTGACGCCAAGGTATTGTTTGTTCAGTGTTTCTATAAGATAGTACATTTCGTCTTTGTTATAAAAGAACTTAGAAAGGTCTATGTCCGCATGGCTGAGCGTAGAAGCGATGCGCTGCTCCTGATTGTTGTAGAGTGCAATGTCGTAACCGTCTTCGGCAAAGACAAATTCTTTCTGGTCACTAAGATGGTAGTAGGCCAATTTGCTGTTGATGTCTTCAGCTTTGTACTGCATCCCTACGCGCATATCTTTAATGATACGCTCCTTTTCACTCTGATAATAAAAATACCCTATGATTCCACCGAGAATGGCTGTAGAGAAGAGGTAGATAATAAGAAAAAAGATCAGTGACTTTGTGCCGGCTTTCATTCTTGATATCTGCATGGTCAATCCACTTGCATCTCAAACCTGTACCCACTTCCTCTAACATTGTGGATGAGGTTCTCCCCTAAATGTTTACGCAGGTTTTTGATATGTGCACGTAAAGATTCGGAGGAGGGTGTTTCGTCATAATCCCATAACACAGTGTTGAGTGTTTCAAATGTGAGGACCTCGTTGGGGTGTTTCAAAAATGCTTTGAGTGCTTTGAGTTCTTTGGCGGGAAGAAAAACAGTGTTTCCTTTGTGCAGAAGCAGCTCTTTGTCAATGTCAAAAGAGAGGTCTTTGCTGATCTGTACAGTTTGGGAACGGGCCTGTGTATAGTGCCGTTTCTGTAAGTTCTGCATACGTAAAAGAAGCTCTGCCAACTCAAAAGGTTTTTTAATATAGTCATCGGCACCGCTTTCAAAACCTGCTGAGACATCTTCAATATCGTTCAGTGAGGTAATGAATATCGTAGGGGTTTTGTCTCCTTCCTCTCTTAACATTTTAAGCAGGTCAAAGCCTTTTATGGCAGGTACATTGACATCGAAAAGGTAGATGTCGTATTGTGTTTCATAAGCAGCTGACAATGCCTCTTCCCCATCGTAGACAAGTGTGACATCATTGTCATTATCTTCAAGATATTCCAATATAATGTCTGAGAGGGCCAGATCATCTTCAAGTAGTAAAATTTTCATGCTGCCTCCTTATGCTTGTATCTTTCTTATGATACTACGAAAATCATATGAACTTAGTGTGAATTTTATGTTTGAGACACTTTAGAGATACCCTTTATAATGATTTCACACTAAGCGTGTATAATTAGAAAAAATTTTAGAAAGGTACAGTAATGATGAAAAAAACATCTCTATTTATCTGGGTCATACTTTTTACTGTTTCCCTGCAGGCAAAAGAGTCTGCTAAAAAACATAAAAATGAGAAAAAATACTATTTTACTTTTGTGGACAGTTATGCAGAGATGGAAAAGAAAGAGAAAGAAGAAGTGTTTAGCTATGAGAACAAGTCTCGGTTCAAATTCAGATTCCAGTCCTCTTTGGCAGATGGTGCCAACAGAGCCAACCCAGGAGGCGGTGCAGGTTCTGGCGCAGGTTTTTCTGGAGGTGCCCGGGGTGCTTCCGGTATGGGTGGAGGCAGTGCCGGACAAGGTGGCGGTCGAGGCGAAAAAGGGCGTTAAAGATTTATATTAAGCGCTGTCTGACAGCTATGGCAAGCAGATATAAAGTCAAAT
>DQSX01000136.1 GCA_015663065.1 Sulfurovum sp. | reverse complement strand
TTTAAATGGTTTGTATTTATTGTATTCTTGGCGAAAGGGACACGTTACGCAGTGATCATTTTTTTGGCTAAGAGTTTGTCTGTATAGAAAGATCCAAAAGGGACCAATGACAACAGCGTGTAAAACCCTGTCTCTTTCCATGTAAATCCAGCTTCTTTTTTTGCTTCGAGGATCTGGTAGAGGAATGCAAATACAAGTAATCCATGTATCATCCCCACTATTTTAGTAGCGATAGGGAATCCAAAACTGTATTTTAAAGGCATAGCAATGAAGATCAAAATAATGAATGAGATCCCTTCTATTTTATTGATAAGACGGAATTTTTGTAATTCGGACATAGTTACTCCTAGTTAAATTTTGTGAGAGTATATCAGAACTTGTTTAATAAATCTAACCTATTAACTCAGAACAGAGATCAAAACGGTTATGTGTCATCAGGTGCACTTTTCCGTGAACATCCATCATTTCATCAAAGATACGTTTAGAAAGGGCAAAACCGACTTCCTGTTCTTTCTCTTCTCCATCCATGGCTGCGAGGTTCATCTCATCAATGATCTCTTTAGGTACAGAGATACCCGGTACTTTGTCATCTATAAAGTTGGCTGTCCTGGCTCTGACTATGGGGAATTGCCCCAAGATCAAATGGGCTTCTTTTCCGGTATCTCTAATGCTTAGCTCTTTTGCTTCTTCAAACAGTGCTAAAAGTTCTTTGGCATTTTCCAAACCGTAGACAGGCTGGGTAATGATAGCACGTGCGCCATAGTTTAACTTCTTGACCATTCGTTTTTTAAGAGAGTTCATGTCTTTTGCTGTGGCGTTGCTGACAGCAAAAGGATAGATGGGTTTTGGTGCAGGGGTCAATGCTTTGTTTGAATAGTCCACACCTTTGTTCAAGTGATGAATAATACTCAACAACAAAGTAGAATCACGTTCAAGTACACCTTTGACATCCGGCTGGTCTGACAATTTAGCAGGGTCACCGGTAAGTGCCAGTATGCAGCGCAGGTCAAAATCATTGGCACCAAGCAGGGTGGATTGCAAAGAGAGTTTGTTCTTGTCTCTCATACTCATAGTAGCGATGACCGGTTTGTTAAAGGTCTGCTGTATTTTAATGGCTGAGAGTACCCCTGACATTTTAAGTTTGGCAAGAGGATTGTCTGTGCAGGAGAAACCGGTTACTTTTTCATCTAAATGGTATTTTTTGATATTCTCTATAATGCCGTCTATCGATGCACCATGGGGAGGGTTGATCTCAACGGTAATAAATTTTTTATCATTGCAAAGGATGTCGCAAAATTTTTCAAACATGAATGCACTCTTTTCTTTTTATAGTTGTATTTGGATTTATTAGTTATAATTCTATCAAAATTATGCATAGAGGTATATGTGATGAAAAAATTGGCTGTCTTTGACTTTGACTCAACACTGATGGATGGGGAAACAATAGATTTTTTTGCAGAGGTTCTTGGCTTTAAAGATCAGATTGTTTCCATCACAGAGCGTGCTATGGCAGGAGAGTTGGATTTTTATGCTTCGCTTATAGAGAGAGTAGCACTGTTAAAAGGTTTACCTCAAGCTAAAGTAGATGAGATCTGTGCAGATCTGCCAATGATGCCGGGTGCATCAGAAGTAGTAGCCGGACTCAAAGCCAAAGGCTACACTGTGGTCTGTTTTTCCGGAGGTTTCCGCTCTGCGACAGAACCTGCCTGTAAAAAACTGGGTATTGATGCAGACTTTTCAAACTTCCTGCATGCAGATGAAGAAGGTATCCTGACCGGTGCAGTCGGGGGAGAGATGATGTACTCCAATGCCAAAGGTGATATGATCATCCGTTTACAAGCTTTGCTTGGGGTAGATCGTGCAGATACACTGGTAGTGGGTGACGGTGCCAATGACCTTTCTATGTTCGCCCATGCAGACAGCAGAGTGGCATTTTGTGCCAAGCCCATACTTAAAGAGGCGGCAACACATTGTGTGGATGTGAAAGATTTAAGAGAGATCTTAAAAATCGTATAATGCATTGCAGTATAAAAGGTATTGTCCAACAGCTTTTAGAGTATAGAAAAGCACTTGTCTTAGGTAATGTTGTTGCCATTATCGCCACCTTGCTTATTGTGCTCATTCCTCTTTTTATCCCAATTATAGTAGATGAATTACTTTTAGGGAAAGACCATCATTTCATAGCCTTTATCTCCGAACATATCTTTACTTCAGATACAAAAGGTTATGTACTTTTTATTTTAGCAGTTATTCTCGTCTTACGTCTGTTAAGTACCTTATTCTCGATACTTCAGACAAAGATATTTGTTTCCATATCAAAAAATATCACTTATAAGATGAGGGTCTCATTATTGCGTCATTTGAAACATGTGTCCCTCAAAGAGTATGAGATGATGCGGGTAGGGGCGGTGACTTCCAAGCTGGTGACTGATGTCGAGACCATAGACGGTTTTGTCTCTACGACAATTTCCAAACTCATCGTAGCCGTACTTATACTTCTTTTCTCTGCAGTGGTCTTGCTCTGGATCCATTGGCAACTGGCATTGTTTATATTGGTGACAAACCCGGTCGTGGTACTTTTTACGGTAAAGTTGTCCAGAAACATAGGCAGGCTCAAAAAAGAGGAGAACAGAGCCATTGAACTCTTTCAGTCTGCTTTGACGGAAACGCTGGAGCTTTTCCACCAGATACGTGCGGCCAATAAAGAGGAGTATTTTTTTAAGCAGTCTGAGATCAAAGCTGAAGAGCTCAAAGAACACTCCATCAATTACGGTTATAAAAATGATGCAGCGATCAAGTTCTCTTACCTCGTATTCCTTTCGGGTTATGAGATCTTCAGGGCTGTAAGCATCCTGGCTGTTGCCTACTCAGACCTCTCAGTAGGTTTGATGCTTGCGATCTTCTCTTACCTTTGGGTCATGGTATCTCCTACGCAGGATATCATTAACTTTCAATATGTTCTGGCAACAGCAAAAGCTGCCTGTAAAAGGATCAATACTGTTTTTGAAATGGAGCAGGAGCCTCAATTGACTGAAGTCTCTGACCCTTTTGAAGGAAAACACAGTATTGGGTTAGAGATCAAAGAACTTTCGTTTGAGTATATGAAAGACAAACCTATATTAGAAAATATTAATATGCATATCCAGCAAGGTGCAAAAGTAGCTATTGTAGGTGCCAGCGGCAGTGGGAAGACAACCCTTGCCAACATACTTGTAGGGTTTTACCCTTTGGATGAAGGGGAGATACTTTATGCCGATGTCTCAAACAAAGATTTGAAACTTTCAACAATAAGAGAAAATATTCATCTTATATTGCAACATCCTAAACTCTTTAATGATACAATGTTGTTTAACCTGACGCTTGGTAATGAGTATAGTGATGATCTGGTGCAAAAAGCACTGCATATCGCACAACTCGATGAAGTTGTAAAGCGTCTGGATAATGGTCTTGATACCCTTGTGGGGAAAGATGGTATCAAATTAAGTGGGGGACAGCGACAGCGTGTTGCGATCGCCAGAATGGTTTTATCCGATCCTAAAGTGGTCATCTTTGATGAGTCTACTTCTGCATTGGATGTACATACTGAAGCAAAACTGTTTGAAGCACTGCACAGTTTTTTGAAAGATAAAACAGTAGTTACCATTGCACACAGGTTAAGTACGATCAAAAGTGCAGCATTCATTTATGTACTTGAAGACGGGAAAGTCGTTGACAGCGGTACACCACAAGAGCTGTTGACCAAAGATGAGAGCTATTTCAGTTCTATGATTTAAGGAATCAATTTGGATATTATTCAAGCGATAATCATTGGTATTATCGAAGGTTTTACAGAGTTTTTGCCCATCTCTTCAACAGGGCATATGATCGTTGCGAGTCAATTTCTAGGTGTAGAAGAGACAGAGCTTGTCAAAGCGTTTGAGGTCATCATACAGTTTGCAGCTATTTTGGCTGTGATGCTTATTTATCGTGAAAAGATCACTTTTAAAAAAATGGATCTTTGGGTGAAGCTTTTTGTAGCATTCCTCCCTCTTGCAATCGTAGGTTTTATTTTTAAAGATGTGATCAAAACATTGTTTAACGTAGAGACGGTTGCATGGATGTTCATCATCGGAGGTGTCATCTTCCTCGTAGTAGAATATTTTTATACACCCAAAGAGCATCATGTCAAAGATGTGGAAGCGGTAAACTATACACAAGCCTGGTGGATCGGTTTTGCACAGATCTTTTCACTGGTTCCCGGAACAAGCAGAGCAGGGGCAACGATCATCGGTGGTCTTCTGGCAGGTCTTGACAGAAAAACCTCTACAGAATTTTCATTTTTGCTTGCTATTCCTGTTATGGGAGCAGTGACCGGATATGACATGCTCAAACACTATAAGGATTTTGCAGATGCAAACTGGCTGGCGTTTGTTATTGGCTTTGTTGTAGCGTTTGTTGTAGCTTATGCCACGATCAAACTTTTTATGGTCTTTATTGAACGTTTTACCTTTGTGGCATTTGGTATTTACCGTATTATTTTTGGGATCATTTTATTGATGATCATATAGCCATAGATCGATGTGACCTCACCCTGATATACGGTCATTGAATTTATAGAGTCTCTTTAAGAGATTCTCTTAAGTTCAAAAATATTTTTGGACATATATTATGAAGGTACTATAATGAAATTTAGTGAATTTAATTTTCACCGCGATATTGCAAAAGGGGTGAAGATAGCAGGCTTTAGAGAGCCAAGTCCTATTCAGGAGATGGCTATTCCTATTATTGCCAATGGTTCTGATATGGTAGGTCAGGCACATACGGGAACAGGAAAAACAGCAGCATTCGGTTTGCCGATGATGGATAAACTTGCCAAAGGTGAGATAGAACGCGCTTTGGTCATCACACCGACAAGAGAGTTGGCAACACAGGTGGCAGACGAACTCTACCACCTGGGACGTTTTGCGGGTATCAGAACACTCACGGTTTATGGTGGTGTAGGGTATGGTCGTCAGATAGCACTCATACACAAAGGGGTGCAGATCGTTGTGGCAACTCCCGGACGATTGAAGGATCTTTACAAAAAAGGGAAGATCGATGTCCTGAACCCGGAGATCGTGGTTTTGGATGAAGCAGATGAAATGCTCGATATGGGATTCCTTGAAGAGATCAAAGAGATCTTTGAATACATTCCTCAAAACAGACAGACTTTGTTGTTCTCGGCAACGATGCCCGAACCTATTAAAGAGCTTGCTTCTGACATTTTGTATGAGCCTGAATTTATTTCAGTTATTGGGGATGAAGAGACCACGAACAATATTATTGAACAGCGTTATTATGTTATTAACGAGTCGCAAAGAGATGAAGCCATTGTTAAACTTCTGGAAACTGAAAATACCAACAAGTGTATTATCTTCTGTCGTATGAAACGCGAAGTGGACAGATTGACGGAACATCTTCAGGCACTTGGTTTCAATGCAGCGGGTCTGCATGGTGACTTGGAGCAGATGGACAGAGAAGTGGTCATCAAAGGCTATAAACGTGGACAGACCAAGATCATGGTAGCAACTGATGTCGCTGCACGTGGTCTGGATGTGAAAGATGTAACACATGTTTTCAATTACCATATCCCTTTTGATCCTCAGTCTTATGTGCACCGTATTGGTCGTACAGGACGTGCGGGGAAGAGTGGTCAAGCGATCACATTGGTGACCACAGAAGAGTTCAGAGAGTTACAGCGTATTCAAAAAGAGGTTGGTGCAGAGATGCGTCTGGCTACCATTCAGGGCGGAGAGGGCATTGATAACTCCGGTCTGGAGTATTTGGCAGATCAGGTCAGAGAGATGCATATTCACAAAGAAGCAAGCAGACTGGTAGCTTACATGGGTGAGATGGACAAAGAAGTACTTTTGGAAAAACTGATCTCCTGTTTCATCGAGAAAGAGGAGCATAATGTCGGTTCTCAGATCGGATTTGACCAGAATACCGTTGACAATATGATGCAAGATTATGTGGGGGAGCAAAAAGCTACCCGAAATAACAATCGCAGAAAAAAGAGAAGATAATTAGCTCTTTTCATCAAACAGAAAGCAAAACTGTTTTAAAATTTGTAAAAATGATAAGGTGTTCAAATGGAATATAGTTTAGTAGGCGAAGGCCTCAAATTCATGGTTTTAGGTATGTTGATCGTTTTTGCATTCCTCGCAATACTTGTAGAGGTCATGAAGCTTCAAGCAAAGATCATTGGAAAATTCTTCAAAGAAGAGACTCCGGTGGCAACAACTCCAACTACAAATGACAGCGAAGATGAGTCTCGTCGTGTTGCTGCTATCATCGCAGCTGTCACAGACTTTCGTAATAACAAATCATGAAAACAATCGTAAATAAGGTACTTTAAATGGCTAAAAAATATATTGATGTAATGGACACAACTTTCAGAGACGGATTCCAGTCTGTCTTTGGCGGTCGTGTGCTTATGGATGATTTTTTCCCTGCAGTAGAAGCAGCGAAAAATGCGGGCATAACTCACTTTGAATTTGGTGGTGGAGCAAGATTCCAGTCACTCTATTTCTATCTTCAGGAAGATGCATTTAAAATGATGGACGGTTTCAGAGAGATCGTCGGTCCGGACGCAAACCTTCAAGTACTTTCACGTGGTATTAACACAGTGATGCTTGACACAGGAAGTCGTGAAATGATTGATCTCTTCGCAAAAATGTTTAAAAAACACGGAACATCAACCGTACGTAACTTTGACGCACTCAATGACGTGAACAACCTTGCTTTTTCAGCTGAAATGATCAAAAAGCACGGTCTTAACCATGAAGTGGTTGTGACTATGATGGACCTTCCTCCAGGATGTAAAGGTGCACATGATGTAGCTTTCTATGAAAAAACACTGAGAAATATTTTAGATTCAGGTATTGACTTCGATTCAGTTTGTTTCAAAGATGCATCAGGTACAGCGAACCCGCATAAAGTCTATGAGACGATCGCTATGGCAAGAAAACTGCTTGGTGACTCTGTACACTTGAGACTACATACACACGAGACAGCAGGTGTTTCTGTAGCTTCTTACCTTGCGGCACTTGAAGCAGGAGCAAATGGTATCGATATGGCAGCATCACCGGTTTCAGGCGGTACTTCTCAGCCCGATATCTTAACCATGCTTCATGCAACTAAAGGAACAAATTACAATCTTGGTGATTTGAAGTTAGATAAGATCCTTAAGTATGAAGAGAGACTCAAAGAGTGTCTTTCCGAATACATGATCCCGCCTGAAGCGACACAGGTTTCACCGCTTATTCCTTTTTCACCAATGCCTGGCGGTGCTTTGACAGCCAATACACAAATGATGAGAGACTCAGGTGATCTTGAAAAGTTTGACGAAGTCATTGCCGCTATGAAAGAGGTGGTTGAGCGTGGTGGTTACGGTACATCTGTAACACCTGTCTCTCAATTTTACTGGCAGCAGGCCTATGCAAACGTGATGTTCGGACCATGGAAGCAGATTGCTCCGGGTTACGGACGTATGGTCTTGGGCTACTTTGGTAAAACACCGGTTGAGGCAGACCCTGAGATCATCAAACTGGCAGGAGAAAAGCTTAAGTTGGATCCGACAACAGAGAATCCTTTGGATATTGCAGATAAAGATGAAAACAAATCTATTGCTCACTGGACAAAAGTACTTGAAGATGAAGGTATTGAGGCTACAGATGAAAATATTTTCATTGCAGGTGCATGTGATCAAAAAGGTATTGCGTTCTTGAAGGGTGAAGGCCCGCTCATGGTAAGAAAAGGTAAAAATAATAACAGTGGAGAAACAGAAATGGCAGGAAATTATACAGT
>DQSX01000009.1 GCA_015663065.1 Sulfurovum sp. | reverse complement strand
TGGAAGGTGACCGTTGCCCTGTGTGTAAAAACACTATAGAAGGAGTGTGGGAATGAGAAGTGCGGAACGAACGGAAACTGCTTCACGCTTGCAGCTTTGGAGCTATGAAGCTCTTAGTTAAACAGAAATAGTTTTATATTCATTAACTTAGAGTCGGAGGTTATCTTTTGTAAGGCCACTAAAGAAAGAGTGAAATAAAGAGCCTATAGAGACATAGTATAAATAGGAGGGTACAGCTATGACAACAGGTAAATCTATCAGAAGTACAGCTGTAGCCGGACAGTTCTATCCGGCAGGAAAAGATGAAATTATAAAGATGATTGATCATTATAATACGATACTTGATGAGCATGCCGATATGAAGAAGCTGTTCTCGTTAAGATCCAGAGCAGTTATTGTCCCACATGCTGGATATATCTATTCCGGATTCACAGCAAATGTTGCACTACGTATGCTGGCAGCCCAGAATCTAAAGCGTATTGCAGTGATCGGGCCCAGCCACCGGGTTTACCTTGATGGCATATCGGTAGCTGACTATGAGAGTTATGAGACGCCGCTTGGTGTTTTGAATATAGACAAAGAGACAGTAAAGGTCCTTGAGAGACGGTTTGGAATCCACTTTTATCCGGATGCTCATCAGGAACACAGTACGGAGGTGCAGATGCCGTTCATTAAGCATTATATGCCTGATGTTTCAGTAGTGGAACTGGTCTATGGTGATGTTGCACCACAGGAACTTGCCGATGTCATTGACTATTTGCTTGAAGATCCTCAGACAGCAGTGGTGATCAGCACGGATCTGAGTCACTACTATGACATTGAGAAAGCTAAACGGCTGGACAGTATTTGTCTTGATGCCATTATGAATCTGAAGCCGTCTGAACTGCATCAGGGATGTGAAGCGTGTGGGAAGAGAGGAGTGGAGGCTATGCTGGTATCAGCCAGACACAAAGGCTTGAGACCGCATATACTCGACTATCGAACAAGTGCGGATGCCAGCGGGGACAGATCACAGGTGGTAGGCTATGTCAGTGTTGCTTTTACACAGGAGGATCAAGATGGGTAAAAAAGAGGTATTGCTGAAACTGGCACGTGCAGCGATCGCACAGAAATTCGGCATCGACTATGGTGTCGATATGGAGACACTGCGCAGAGAAAATCCGTGGCTCAGTAAAAAAGGGGCGGCATTTGTGACACTGAACAAAAAGGCAGACGGGACACTTAGAGGCTGTATCGGCTCCATCATAGCTCACCGCGCACTCTATGAGGATATCATTCAAAATGCCCAGAGTGCTGCGTTTGGTGATCCGAGATTTGATGCCTTGAGTCCTGAAGAGTTCGACAAGATCACCATAGAGGTCTCTTTACTCACCGAGCCAAAACTGCTTCCTTACACTTCAGCAGCAGATCTGAAGTCGAAACTCAGACCCGGCATTGACGGGGTAATCCTGAAAAAGGGACCTTACCAGGCAACTTTTCTACCGCAGGTATGGGAGCAGCTGCCTACCTTCGAGAGCTTTATGACGCACCTGTGCCAAAAGGCAGGTATGGTGTCAAACTGTCTGGAAGAGCACCCTGAAATCTTTGTCTACCAGGCAGAAGAGTATTATGAGAACCGTTAAGCAAACGACAACTGCTTGTCGTTTGTAGGTTCGGAACCGGTTCACTTTTTTAATACTTTTTTAAGTTCTTTCAGACTTCTTGTATTGACAACATTCTCTTTTCCAAGCCATCCGCGTCGTGCCTGTCCGATACCGTAATGCATGAGATCGAGATCATTGACAGAGTGGGCATCGGTAGAGATAGCAATGGGTACTCCAGCCTCTTTTGCCATTTTGCAGTGTATATCATTGAGATCGAGACGATCAGGCTGCGCATTGAGTTCAAGTATACATCCGCATTGGGCTGCTGCATGTATGATGGCCTCCATATCGATATCATAAGGATCACGCAGACCGATAAGCCGTCCTGTAGGATGGCCCAGAATGGTGAAGAAGGGATGTTCCATCGCTTTGAGAATACGTTTGGTCTGTGCCTGCTGTGAAAGATCAAACTTGAAATGGACAGCGCAGACAGTAAGGTCAAGTTCTTTGAGAATACTCTCCGGAAGATCAAGGCTGCCGTCTTCAAGAATGTCGACTTCTGCGGACTTCAGGATAGTAATACCCTGGAGTTCCTCATTAAGCCGGTCAATCTCCTCGAGTTGTTTTTTGGCTTTCTTCTCATCCAGTCCGTGTGCGACGGCAAGGTGTCTGGTATGGTCGGTAACAGCAATGTATTCATACCCTTTCTCTTTTGCTCTGAGTGCCATTTCCCGGATCGTATTGGTGCCGTCACTGTAGGTCGTATGCATATGCAGATCACCCTGTATCTCTTCTTCTGAGACCAAAGAGGGAAGTCTGTGTTGTTGGGCCACCACTATTTCTCCTCTGTTTTCACGAAGTTCAGGCGCAATGTAGTCCATATCAAGTTTTTTGTAAATATCCTCTTCTTTCTCCCCGCCGATTCTTTCCCCCTTTTTGTAAATACCGTATTCATTGATCTTCATCTCTTTGGTAATGGCCAGTTTTCGCAAGGCTATATTGTGGGCTTTCGATCCGGTAAAGTGGTGTAGGGCCGCACCAAAGTTTTCAGCCGGAACTACCCTGAGGTCGACAGTGATACCGTTGATCAGAATGACGGAAGAGCGTGTCGGTCCCTTCATGAGCACTCTTTCTGCCTCCGGCAGTGTAGTGAAATGCTCCATAATGTCATTTTCTGTTTCAGCAGCGGCAACGATATCAATATCATGCACTGTTTCAGATCTTCTTCTGATACTTCCTGCAACTTCAATTTCGATCAGGCCTTTTGCTGAACAGAGTGTTTCCAGAAGCCACCGGGAAACAGAATCTGCTTCTGAAAGAGGGTAGCGCTTCTCCTCGTAGCGTCTCTTTTTCAGTTCTTTTTCGATCATCTCTATAAGTTTGGGACCAAAGCCGGGTACACTTTGCAGTTTGTCCTGTCTGAGTGCGTTTTCAAGGTCATGCAGGGAATTGATATGGAGAAATTCATGCAGGAGGCGTACCCGCCTTGGACCCAGTCCCGGTATCTTCAGCAGTTTTTCTATTCCCGGAGGATGGATACGTTTGAGTTTTTCAAGATAAGAGAGCTTTCCTGTTTGGACGATCTCCGTGATCTTTTTGGCAAGCTCCCTGCCTATACCTTTTAAAGAGGTAAGATCAAATTGCTCCTCCAGAAGGTCTGCCATATTTCTGGGATGGGAGAGAATGGTTCTGGCAGCATTTCTGTAAGCCCGTACCTTGAAAGGATTTTCACCGTCAATGTCGATCAGATCGGCTGTTTCATTGAAGATGTCAGCGATCTGACGGTTGGTGACTCGCATACTTGTCCTTTCATCTTTGATGAATATATTCTATCATGTGAATAGAAAAATGAAAAGAGTAAAAGATGTTTGAAAAACAGGATCACCCCGCATGGGGAGCATATTTCCTTGGATATTCAAAAAAAAGCTGGCTGCCTTTATCTAATGAGGTGTCATCATTTTGAAAGCCGATACCGACGACTCCTGTTGTAGGAATATTGAAGATGGGGATATCGGATATCTCATCATTGAACATTGTCAGCTCAGGATTGTGTCCCACTATCATAACGGCATCATACTTTTCAAATGCTGCCTGGATGACCTCTTTAATATCTGAAGTGTGGGCTTCGTAGAGTTTTTCTTCTATCTTAAGCGCTGCATGGAGTGTTTTTGCAAAGATCTTTGC